>NZ_JBHSBP010000011.1:0-14046 GCF_042650725.1 Micromonospora sp. GCM10011541 | reverse complement strand
AAGCTGCTGATGGCAGGGCCGTTGACGGCGGCGAGCGTGGCAGCCAAGCCGAGGCTGCTGCTCGCGCCGAGGCTCTCGAACAGCTTGCTGCTCGCGCCGACGCTCTCGGCCAAGCTGCTGATGGCAGGGCCGTTGACGGCGGCGAGCGTGGCAGCCAAGCCGAGGCTGCTGCTCCCGGGACGAGAGGGGCCGAGGCTGGTGAAAGCGTCGGCGAGGGGGCGCCCATTGTCGGCAGTGTTCGGTCGACGCCCCTCGACGTCCTCCGGCTCACACCCTCGGTCTGGGGTCATGGCATCCAGCCTAGATCGCTTGTACGACACAACTCCACATCAGCGGAGCCGGGCTGCGGTCGGAGCTCGGACGAGGCCCAGCCGCGTACAGCGCGAGTAAGCCTCAGCGCGCCGCTGCCCTCCATTTGGCGACGGACCACAACTGTGCCCGATCCGTGCCCGATCTAGCGGTCAACATCGGCAAACAGCAATGCGGAACTGCCGGAGGGTACTCGTTTGCGGTTGGCCGGACGCGAACCCACAAGCG
The DNA here is from genome assembly GCF_042650725.1 of Micromonospora sp. GCM10011541. Classification (NCBI taxonomy): domain Bacteria; kingdom Bacillati; phylum Actinomycetota; class Actinomycetes; order Micromonosporales; family Micromonosporaceae; genus Micromonospora; species Micromonospora sp. GCM10011541. The sequence continues at coordinate 13,509 of NZ_JBHSBP010000011.1, read as the reverse complement.
CGGGGGTCGGCTGGGCCGTCTACGGGCCGTCTGGGCCGTAGCTGGGCCGTCAAGCGCCGACCAAAGATGACCGAGGACGACCAGTAGCACCCGAAGAAACACCAGGTCAGCCTCCACATACGGGCGGCTGACCTGGTGGGCGACGGACGAGTCGACCTGTACGCCGGATTCTGGGTCTTTGATCTCTGGCTTAGTGCTGCAACGATGCTGGCCATCGGAGGCGGCCCGTGGGTGGACGTCTCGTGTGCCACTGACTGAGGAGCCGAGTTGCGTCTGCCCCGTGAGCCTCACCCGGTTGACCGGCCGGGCCTTGTCGTCTTCATGATCGTATGTGCCGGTCTTGGAGCGCTGGCGGCGGGCGGATGGAACGGCGATGGAGGGCGGTTCCAGCCGATCGCGGCAGTGCTCGCCATCGTGTTGTTCGCGTGCTTCCTGATCTTGTTCGCGGTGTTCTGGGTTGGATGGCTGATGCGTGGGCACGAGTTGTGGCGCGAGGAGCGGCGAGGGGCAAGAGGCGACGACGGCAATTGAGCCCCGGCAGTGTGGGGCACACAGGGGGCACAAGACACCGTCAAACGTTGTCAACCAGCGAGCAACGTTGGCAGCCCGAAGCGTCCCGTGAGCAGGTCACCCGTCCTGTTCCCGCTGCTGGTGGGCCAGCGGCTCTAAGTTCCGCTTCAACGTCTGATCCCTCGGGCTGGGTGACCAACAGGGTGACGACCGGGGCGGCCGACGCCGGACGTCCACGGACGATGGTGGACTGTTCCGGCAGCTCGCTCCGGCTACTCGCCCAGCTCATCGACGACTGATCATTCTTTCGGGACGAAGAGGTCTCCGGCGGCCCCCGTTCGTTGACGAGGCACACGACTACCGCAAAGATCAGCGCATGACCGCCGACGGTTCTGACGCGCCTGTCGAACGTGACCCGCAGCCACCTCGAGAGATGCCGCTCCGCGAAATGTGGCTCTTTGGCGCATTCGGTGCAGTGGGCGCTATCACCGCCTTGGTGATCGCCCCGACGAACCCCGGCGGCTGGATCTTGCTTGCATCGCTCGGCGGGCTTGTCTGGCTGACACCTGTGGAACTGCGACGGCGCGACATGGCTCAGCAGTTGGACGAACGACCGTAGCGGCGGCCCGCCTAGGCGGGCCCGATGCATGCCCGATACAGCGGTCAGCATGGGCCAACGCCAGCACGCCGATAGTCCCAGGCCCTACGCTCCGCGCTCGTTTCCAGCCCGCATCGCTACCCAGCGTGTGGATGAATCCGATTCCCAAGCTGATGGACAGCGGACCGCAGGCTGTCGGCACCCTCCGCAACTACCGGGCCGGCGCGCCCCCGATAAATGAGCGCTCCACTTTGGCGACTTGGCCCTAGCTGGATCCACAAGCTCGGCGGACGGGATGACGATGGAAGTCCTGTCACATACCTGACTCGTCGGGTCTCGGGATCTGGTCGTAACACACCAAAGGGGACAGTCGTTCAGCAGGAGTGCGAGGTATGCGTTCGGGAGCCGCTGGGTGCTCTGGTCCCTCTTCGAATGTTTCAGTATGGTTACGCCCTCTGAAGACATCGCTGTCCTGGAGGTCGACCTTGAGGAGCAACGCCCGGCAGCGCAAAATCCGGAGCGACTTCAGTCTAGGTGGGGAACAGGCTGAGGCTGACTGGCTCTTAAGCGAAGCCTTCTATGAGACAGGTCTGTTTCGCGGCATTCGCTCACGCGATCAGAAAAAGTGTTTTTTGGTTGGCCGTACGGGCAGCGGTAAGTCTGCGTGTCTGCAAATGCTTGAAGCGCAGCATCCGGACCACGTTATTCGAATAAGCCCTGAAGACCTTTCCCTTCCTTACATCACCGACCTGGGCGCAGTCAAATATTTGTCCGCTCTAGAGGTCCATCTTGATCCGCTCTTCATTGCACTATGGAAGCATGTCCTGATCACCGAGATAATCAAACACCGCTACCACGTTGACTCGCAGGACGCGAAGCAGCGAATAATGTCCATGCTGAAAGAAATGGTTAAGCGGGATAGGAGCAAGCGTGCGGCACTCGACTACCTAGAGGACTTCGAGGGAAAGTTCTGGGTTGAGACGGATCAAAGGGTCAGGGAAATCACCACGAACTTTGAGCGGCAGATAAACGCCGAGGCGTCGATACCGACTGGAGTTCCGGATCTAGCGCTGGGATTTTCCGCATCATCGACCAAATCACAAGCCGAGCGAACGGAGCTTAGGCTTCGGTACCAAAAGATCGTCAACTCGACCCAGTTGCCTCGTTTGAACAAGATGGTGTCGGTGCTGAACGATGACATCCTAGATCCGCAGAACTTCACGTACGTTGTGATCGACGATCTCGATCGCGATTGGGCAGACGAAAAGATTTCGAATGACCTGATCCGATGTCTTTTCCGTGCGGTCAACGACCTGAAGCAAGTGCAAAACCTGAAGATTCTTGTCGCTCTTAGAACCAACATTTTCGAGTCTCTGGACTTCGGGCGCACCGGGGGCCAGGAGGAAAAGTTTCGTTCGCTAATCGCTCGCATGACCTGGACCAAGAGTGACTTGAAAGAGCTGTTGGATGCCCGGGCAGTGCTTGCGGCGAAGCGTCATGGAGTTGACGGAATCTCTGGTGTTGACGATCTTCTGCCTAAAACCAATGACACTCGCGGTTCGGGTGTAAATTACATTCTCAACCGGACGCTAATGCGTCCGAGGGACGCGATCGCTTTCTTCAACGAGTGCTTCCCCCTCGCCAACAGCAAGGACCGCCTTACTTGGGCAGCTATCAAATCTGCCGAAACCTCATATTCAATCAATCGGCTCTTGGCGTTGCGAGACGAATGGAAGCCAACGTTCCCCGGCATAGACCAAGTCTTGAGGGTGTTCAAGGGGGCAGCTAACACGCTCAGCCCTAGTGAGATGTGCACCCGGCTGGACATCTGCGCTCTCTTGGCCGTTGAGAAAGGCTTTCCCGGGACCGTATGGATGACACCTCTCAGCGAACCCCTTTGGTCGGGCACGAGCTCGGACGATTGGGCTGTCAACTACTTGCCGCTCATTCGTCTGTTGCACAACATCGGATTCATTGGCTGCATTACCACTTCAGGAAAGTATGACGAGCCCGCCATCTTCAACCACGATCAGCCAGCATTCACTGACCTTCCAAGTAACCTTCGTAAAGTAACCGGATTCGTGATTCACCCAGCGTTCCGTCCGGCCTTGGATATTCCCGGATAGGCGTAGCCTGAACCCATCGAACTTCATGGAGTTGGAACGACCGGTTGGCGACTAGGCAACTGATGTCGACAGCAACGTGTCCGGACGAGGACACCCGTCGGCGTAAGACCGCAGATGGTCGCCAGAGGTCGTGGACCTGCGCGGACGACGCCGGACGAGACGCCCAGTGCTTGTAAGCGAGGCGTCAGGGTCCCGCCGAGCAGCCAAGCGAGCAGCCAAACCGGCGAGCATGAGCGGACGATCGCGAACCGAGGCTGCCAGGTCAGCCTACCGGGATCCAATTGCCGCAGCCGCGGGCCGTGAAGATCTCGTCGGTGGACCGGATCGTCACTCGGACCTTCTTCGTCGCGGTGATGAAGTTGTTCGCGATGATGTGGCCGTTGGGGCCGCTGCGCTCCCAGTAGCAGCTTTTCACCATCTCCCCGGTCGTCTGGTAGGTGCCGGGTTTGACTTCTTTGCCGACCTCCCAGTTGCCGTCGCTGATGCCGGTCTTCGCCTTCCTCCAAGTCGGCAGGAACTGCGGGCAGTCTTGAAGCCGCTTTTCGTTGACGTCGTTCTTGTTCTCGATGAACGCATCAAGGAGGTAGCCCCCCTCGCTACTGCGGTAGGCGGCGTCGCAGGAATCGGTCAGGAAGGTGCCGCCACAGGTGCCAAAGAGACGCGAGAGATCGTCGGGGCAAGGCGGCGGCGACCACGCCGGCGTCGGCGCCGGTGGGCGAGTCGAACCCGAGCTGAGGATCGGGCCCGGGCTGAGGGCCGGGGCCGGGGACTGGGTGGGGCTGGCTGTTGTGGCGGCGGCCGTCGGCAGCCTGGTGCCATGAGCGGCCTGGCTCTGCTGTTCGTCCCTGCCGCAACCGCTGCCGGCGAGCAGGGCGACGACGGTGACCGCGGTTGTAACGTTTCGTCTCACGCCTCGATCATGTGGTGGTCCGGAGCTGCGATCATCGGGATCTCGTTAAACCGCCTGAGTGGACACCCCGGGTACCCGGAACGGCCGACGAACGTCCCAATTTGGGGGAGCTGGTACTTGTACGGACGGCCCTACCACTTCCATCCCGTGAAGCCCCCACTCCCACTGGATGCCGGTGTGCAGCACGAACAAGATCCCGCACAGCACCTCCCGGTCCGGGATCCGCTTGCGTCCCGGGTGCCGTGGATTGCGCTCAGGTTTGGGCAGCAACGGCTCGATGCGCTGCCACAGCCCGTCCGGCACGATCCACGGCGGCTGCTCGCCACGCCTCACGGCCCGACATCGTAGATCACCCCCGACAAGGGACGAAGCAGAGATCATTTTGTTAGGAGCTCTAAGGCAGGAGGAGGTCTTCAAGCCCCTCAGGCATCTCAGGATCCGCCTTGTCTCCCCAGAGCGCGGCGTCGAATCTACGAGCTGCGGAGCCGAGCGCCTCGCAATGGTTCTCCACCTCTTCCGGCGATAGGCTGACCCTGTCGCTCGGGAACGCGCCGGCAGAGAACTGAAACTTCGCGCGATCCTTGGCTGTTCGCAGCTCACCTCTGCGGTGCGTCAGAAGATTGCGGAGATCAATCACCGTCTGCACCTCGATGGTCACTGGATCCAGTACCTCGAGCTGCTTAAGGCAATACTCGCGAAGTTGCTTCCATCCGGGCGTTCGAGTGGACCAACCTTGAGGGCGTGGCACTTGTCGCTCTTCCGCGACTTCTTTGACTGCCTCGAACACGTAGACCTCGAAAGCAGAGACGGCATCCCTCAGGGTTGCACAACACACCATCCACTCGTGGTCATGCGGCCACAGTCCACCCACTCGATCGTAGAAGATGTCCGCTCTGTCGGGTGCATCGAGAGGGGCATTCGTGTGCCTTGGAGGGATTGATGCATAGATTTGGTCGTAAGCCTGTGTGGCGAACTGCATCGTCAGCCCCAGGAACTGACGGATGTCCCGCTCCACAACCGACCACTCTTCATAGGCCTGGGTGCACCGACATCTGGTCGGATCCCACAACGACATGGGCAGCAGGTTACCCCGGGGGCCGGTGAGGCTGCCTCCGCATTTCTTCAACCGCTGGTCAAGGGATCAGCCGAGTTGAGCCGGGGCCGGCGCCGACGCAAGTTCGGTGTGCTGCTGACAGCAACCGACCTGGACGAGAGTAGCCGTGGCCGGCGGCGGGCGGACGGTTGCCCGAGGTGGCGGACCTAGGTGGACGGGGCCGACGAGACGCACAGAGCTTGTAAGCGAGGCGCCAGGCAGCGAGGCAGCAAGAAGGCAGCGAGAGCATCGGTGTGGGTCGACCCCGAACGTGAACCGACGACGCCCGGCACCTGCTCGTCGACGCGGGCCGCCACCAGATGGCACCAGCCGACAGCTTGAGTCCGCAACCCGGAACTTGTCAAGGTCGGTGGGACCAGTGGGTGTTACGCCGCTTGGGGTAGCGGTTGATTGGTTGCGGGTTCGGGTGGGTTGATCCAGACGGTGTCGGGCAGGCGCAGGGTCTTGGGTCTGGGCCGGGTGGAGAAGCGTTCGGGGTGGGCGGCCCACGCGGTGTCGAGGGCCTGGGCGCGGAGGGCCTGCTGGGCTACGGCGTGGCCGTAGTGGACGTCGGCGGGGGTATGTAGACCGATGCCGGTGTGGTGGTGTTCGTGGTTGTACCAGCCGAAGAACGTGTCGCAGAACGCGCGAGCGTGGGTCAGTGACCCGAAGCGTTCGGGGAACGTGGGGTGGTACTTGACGGTCTTGAACGCGGCTTCGGAGAACGGGTTGTCGTTGCTCACGCGGGGGCGGGAGTGTGAGCGGGTGACGTGCAGGTCGGCCAGCAGCGTCGCGACGCGTGTGGAGGTCATGGAGGTGCCGCGGTCGGCGTGCACGACCTGCGGGACGCCGTGGGTGGTGATGATCTCGGCGATGAAGTCGTGGGCGATCTCGGCGCTTTCTCTGGCGGCGACGTGGTGTCCGACGACGTACCTGGACCAGATGTCGATCATGACGTAGGCGTCGTAGTACACGCCCTTGACGGGGCCGGGCAGCTTCGTGATGTCCCAGGTGAACACCTGCCCCGGCCCGGTCGCGGTCAGCTCCGGGCGGGCCCGGGTGGGGTGTCGAGCCTGGCGGCGCCGGTCGACGACCTGGTTGTCGGCGCGCAGGATCCGGTAGAGGGTGGCCACCGAGGCCAGGTAGACGCCTTCGTCGAGCAGCGTCGCGAATGTCTCGGTCACGGTGGTGTCGACGAACCGGTCACTGTCGAGCACGGCCAGGATGCGGGCGCGTTCGGCGTCGCTGAGTCGGTTGACGGGCGCTGGCCGCGGCGCGGGTGCACACGTCACTGGGGTGCGGGCGCGTCGGTGGGCGGTGCTGCGGGCCATACCCGTCAGACGGGCGGCTGCGCGGGTCGACGTCCGGGCGGCCAGCAGAGACGCGTGGGCGTCGGTCAGGACTTGCTGGGCTTGGTGTCGGTGTCCGCGCTCTCGGAGATCTCGGCCAAGAGCGCGTGTGCTTTTCCCATGATGTCCAACGCCGCCTCCGTCCGGGCGATCTTCCGGTTCGCCAGCTCCAGCTGGCGGCGCAGCCGGGCGATCTCGGCCTGCTCCCCACTCGGGCGTCCGACGCTCTGGCCGGGCTTCTTACCCTCGAGCAGGCCGGCGTCGCGGGCGCGGCGCCACTCACTCATCAACGACGAGTACAAGCCGTTACGACGCAGATAGCCGTTGCCGTCACCCTCGGCGACAGCCTGCTCGTACTCGCCGAGCAGCCGCAGCTTCTCCGCCGCGGTGAACGAACGCCGCCGGCGTGGCCGTTCTGATCGAGGTCCTTCCGTCGTCATGGTCCCATCGTGCCCGACAGGGAGAACGGTGCTGGGAATCGTCATCGAAGGAAGATCCATCCTCGCCCCGGGAGGGCTACTTGCTCTGAACCGCTGGTCTCACCCAACCCTGACACCCAGGGACCCCCCGACGGGGGTCGTCCCTACGTGGAAGCGGCTGAGTCCTGCGGCTCCACAGGTTCTGGCAGCTCGTCAATCACCTTGCGGGCTTCGGCACGGAACTTGGGCAGCTCCACGCCTCCAACCCTGGCGGCTAGAGCAAGTTCCTCGCGTGCCCGTGTCCGGGCGGATGATGCACGTACTGCCAAGACGATTATCACCAGGATTCCAGCCGGCAGGATAAGCCACCACCAGCGGGGAGGGTGACCAATAATGCTGCGGCCAGCGGTAGCGCTCCTCCGCTGAGGTTGGCGAACATCTGACCTTCCGCTTCCATGCGGTCGATCTCAGCATGGCGGGCCGGATCGCTGCTCACTAGTCGGATGACCCCGCTCCTCAGATCCTCCAAGAGGGCGTCCCTCAACCATCGTTCGTCGTGGTCGCTCATCGACTCGGCCTGTTCCGGCCACTCAAGGCCGACGGCATCGAGGAAAAAGATGGAGTGATCTACTGCTTGGTCCCATGGGTCGCGGCTGAGTCGACCGAGCACCCATGCACCCAGCCGCTGTCGCCGGTGCCGGCTCTCGTCATACACGACGCTGTTGGCGAGGCGATGGGCGTACCGACGCACCGTCCAGACCGAACTGTTAAAGGCCCAGCCGGCGGTGCTGCCTAGCAGGTATGCAGTGAAGCCAGCAGCCGCAATGACGATGGGGTGCCCAAGCTGGTTCGCCAGCCCGTACACGTCGCCCAGCAGTCCTTTGGCTTCCCCGGCAGGAGGGAGATGCCTGTCCCAGATGAGCCAGGCCCCGAGCAGGAAGCAACAGCCCGAGGCGAAGGGCGCGCGAACGTGCCGGATACCCGGAAGAACAGACGACAGCAAGATCAGCCCCTAGTGCAGCTTGCTCAACAGGTCAGGCCGTCAACAGGCGGCGTTCAAGTCAAGTACAGCTACCTAGATGGACGCAACGCCAGCGGCAGACCGTCGACGGGGGGCCTGGGCGGCGGGGTGGCTATCGACAGCAACGCTGACAGCAACCGCGCCGGACGGAAGCACGCTGAGGCGCACTGGCATGGACGAGGCTCCGAGCGTGCAGCCGTTCCTGGACGTGTGCGGACGTGATGCACAGAGCTTGTAATCGAGGCGTCCGGCAGCGGGGCGGCTCAGCCCCTTTCCCGGTGCCCGGGTCCTGGCCGAGGTGCCTGGCGGGCGTGCCCGGCCTCCTTATCTGGCCGGGACGGTCACCAGGATGGCGAGGCACCCGACCAGGAGGATGATTCCGCCGAAGATGCCATACGTCGACCACTGGCGGGCGCGTTGCGGCGTCCGGCGAAGTGGCTGCGTTGGCTGGTTCCACGCGGGAGGTACAGCCACGGCGTGGCGGCGGTCTGGCCACAGCGGTGGCGGGGTCCGGGTCGGCGGCTTAGCCATCATGTGGTGCCTCCAACGGCGTCATGGCGCTGTTCCGTTTTAGGACCGGGCGGGGCCGAGGGGGTCGGGTCGTTAGTCCCGCCCGGTCGTGGAGGCCGCGCACCCGACCTTCCAAGAGCAATAGGCGGTGAGTGGCGGTGGTCTGTCACATGTCTCAGCATCCGAAATGGTCGAATTTCACGCGTCTCGCAAGCCTTGTCCGCCCAACCGCCTGATCGCTCTCTACCCGACGCGCCCACCCGTGGGCGGTCAGCCGACGATCGTTTCCCTGCTCAGATGGCGGGGTACGTTCTGCCCAACCCGGGGCCCCTCCTCGGGTTGCTCAATCGTGGGGAGAACAGGCATGACCATGACCACCGCCGAGGTGCCCGCGCCGGTCGAGGTCGACACCGAGGAACAACTCAGACTGGATCTGGAAGAGCTGCATGTCCGCGCGCAACAGGCAGCAACCCAGCTCGCGGACATCAATCGCCGCCTCGCGCTGTTACAGGACCAGGTTCGACGGCATCAGAAGCGCCATTAGCACTACGGCCTGCCGTCGGAACCTGGCCAGCGGCCGCAAGGCGGCGTAGTGGGTCCGACCGGAGTTCCGGCGCGTAGCAACCGCCTCGCCGGTAATCCTTGGACGTCCGCGACGAGCGGGACCAGGACCAGAAGTAGGACGCGGGCCAGCCGCGTTGTCAGGCGGAGTCAGCAACGCGTCAGCAAAAGGCGCACCACGCGACGACGCCGGTCGGAAGGAGCGACAGTGCCGCCGAGCGTGAGCGCGTAGGACGACACCTGTTGGCGCTGGCTGACAACCGCGATCAGGCTCCCCCCGACGGGGGTCAAGCTCCGTCTCGACCTGGTCGCCGTACAGCACGGAAGTACAGCAACCCACCGGACCGTTACAGCCCTCGGCCGACCGACGGCACCTCCTGTCCTGCGCACCAGCCCGTCAGCGACCGCCTCGCCGGTAATCCATAGGTTCAGGGTTCGAGTCCGGTGGCGCATGGGCGGCGACACATCAGACCACCACTCCATTGATCCATCCGCGCCGAGGGAGCCATGCAATAAGCCTCGCGCCTACCGTGGTGCCGCCGACCCATACTGCATCAATACCTTCCGGAAGCTGGGGGGTAGTTGCTGGGAGTTTTTCCCCCGGCTCGTCCAACGCCCAAGCCTCCGCGTTTTCCCAGCCTAGCCAGAGAAAGGCATGTCGCTCGTCGGCATTTGCTGCTCTTAGTTGGGCCCGAAGCCTCGCCATGGCGTCATCGGCAAGTAGAGACCCGAGGAAGTCGGGTATGGCCTCGATCCCAGGCACGGCGGCGCCCCATCCCTCAGGCATCAGGTAGAAGCCAGGTGGATGCTTCTCAGTCGGGGGCGATGGCCACAGGCCTCCCACCCTCAGCCGGCCGAGGTCCTCCTCCAACAACGCCTCAACGCTAGCGAGGTGCCACGGTGGACCTCCGGGAAAGTTCAGTGCCTCAAGCTCAAGCAGGATCCTCGGCAAGTTGGCCGCGGCGTCCTTCCAATTCGCCCGATGTTCCAACGAAACATGCCAGCTCAAACGAAGACGCTCATCGCGGACGTAGCCGAGTCGGCTTGCGGCTACGGACGATTCGCGAAGTGCCGCGTCTACTACCCGCTTGACCTCGATAGCGAGGGTCCTTCCGGCGTAGTTGGCTCGGAGGTCGACGGCCCGCTGGCCGTCTCTTCGGTCTGTGGTCTCTACCGGGACTCGTAGCGTTGCCTGCACGCAAAGCCCGGCGAATTCCGCTGCACTGTCCCTTTGGTTGCCTTGCCTTCTAGCCATCGCTCCTCCGCCGGCCGGCGAATCAGCTGATCTCCCCGACATAGCCTGCTACCAGTCCACGGTGCCCGCGCTACCCACCAGCCTGACAGAGGCGGTCGACGTGCTCAACGGGCATCATGTGCGGCTGAACGTCGAGCAGCCAATCGAGCAGCCGAACCAGCGGTCGTCGGCGGACGATGGCGGACCGGGACGCCATGTGGGGCACGAGGACCAGGCGGTGGACCAGCGCCGGACAGCCGACTGTCAAGCCCCGGGTTTGGTGGAGAGTTGGTTAGCTGGTTTCAGGGGTGCGGTGACCGGCTGGGTCATCGCGTGTAGTGCCTCGTGTTCGGCGGGCGGGATGTGTCCGAGTTCGCCGTGCAGGCGTCGGTTGTTGTACCAGTCGATGTACTCGACGGTGGCCATCTCCAGGTCGTCGAGCCCGCGCCACGGGCCGGTGTTGCGGACGAGTTCGGCCTTGTACAGGGAGTTGAACGCCTCGGCCATCGCGTTGTCGTACGAGTCGCCCTTGGAGCCGACCGAGGCGACGGCGCCGGCCTCGGCGAGTCGTTGGGTGTAGCGAATCGCTCGATACTGGACTCCCCTGTCCGAGTGGTGGACCAGTTTACGCAGGTCAGCACCCTGATTCTCGCGGCGCCAGATCGCCATCTTCAGCGCGTCGAGGGCCAGATCCGTGTAGAGGCTGGTGGCGACCTGCCAGCCGACGATCAGCCGGGAGTACACGTCGAGGACGAACGCGGCGTACACCCAGCCCACGCTGGTGCGCACGTAGGTCAGGTCGGCGACCCACAGCTGGTTCGGATGTTCCGCGGTGAAGTCCCGTTTGACCAGGTCACCCGGGCGTCCGGTCTCGGCTGCGGGCCGGGTCGTGCGTGGTGACTTGTCCCGCAGCAGCCCACGCAGCCCGGACTCGCGCATCAGCCGCTCGACGGTGCACCGGGCCACTCGCACACCGCGTCGGCGCAGCTCGTGCCAGACCTTGCGAGCGCCGTAGACGCCGTAGTTCTCCGCGTGGATCCGCTCGATCATCGCGGTCAGCTCCTCGTCACGCCGGGAGCGGGCGCTGGCGGGGCGGGTCTTGGCGGCGTAGTAGGTCGACGGTGCGATCTGTGCCGGCGTGTCTTCGAGCGCCTGCAGGACCGGCTGGACACCGTGTTCGGCCTTCTGGGAGTCGACGAAGTCGACCTTCATCGCGACGGACGGTCCAGCTCCGCCGCGAAGAAACTCGCCGCGGACTTCAGGATCTGGTTGGCCCGCCGCAGCTCACGATTCTCCCGTTCCAACGCGGCGAGGCGTTCCGCGTCGCTGCTGGTGGTGCCCGGACGGTCACCGGCGTCGGTCTCGGCCTTCTTCACCCACGTGCGCAACGCCTCAGGGTGAACCCCGAGCTGGCCGGCGATCCGACGGATCGCTCCGACCGCGGACGCCGGATCCCGGCGGGCCTCGGCCGCCAACCGGGTCGCACGCTCACGCAGCTCATCGTTGTACTTCTTCGGTGCCGGCATCGCTGGTGTTCCTCCCAGGTTTCGATGTCTCCATCAAACCCGGTGCGGGACACAGTGGCCGCCGCGGTGAGAGCGCGACCAGCCTGGGACAGCCCGTAGAAAAGAAGTAGGGGGCTGGACGCTGGCCCGGAAGTCTCGGTGGCCCTGAAGAGTTCCTCCGCCTGCTGTAGTGCGGCGACGTAGGTGGAACGCCTTTCAGGGTTGGCGCCAGCGCCGCCAGGCGGTGCATGGCGGGTCGCGCGTAGATCCGACCAAACGGCACGCTCGTCACGAAATCTCACTGGCACATCTTGTCGGTATGGTCGAAAAGACGCGACTGGCTTTGGTGCCGACTCCTACAGCGGGGCCGGTCTGCGTCGCCGGCGGAGCGGCTGTCGACAGCAACGCTGACAGCAACGCCGCCGGACGGCGGCACGCTGACAGGTGCCAGCACGGACGAAGCTCCGAGCCAGCAGCCGGTGCCGGACGGGTGCGGACGCGACGCACAGAGCTTGTAAACGAGGCGTTCCGCTTCTTGGCATGCCCTGGCGGCCGCAGTCGGCCCGAGCTCGCATCAGCTGGCTCACGCGCCCTTGTCGCAGTTCCGAGCCCATCCCGTCGACCACGTCTAGCTAGGGATGCAGTTAGGCTGCATTCAGATCTTCGTGTGGCCAACTTACCGACTGCGTCGCCAGTCGTTTGCACGTGCCGTAGGCGTTCTCAGCAAGGACGGCCGTCACTCGCTTGGCCAAGTCACCGTCGATGGCTTGCTCAGCGAAAGCGTGAATGGCGCTAACAGCGTCCGCCAAGTTGGACCAACCGGGGAGTCGGGTCGTCTCAGCCAGTCGGCGCAGCGACGCGTCAACTACTTCAGGAGCAATGTCTAACCGTATACCAGGCGTCTCCGGACGCGCCGGGAGACGCAGGACCGGGTTGGCGGGATCCAGAAGTGGATGCAGGCCATACGCTGCCTCTACCTGCTCAACAACACTGATCAGATTGAACCGCAGGGACAGAAGTAAGCGGAAGTGTGACTTGCGAGTTTCCCAGAATGGACGGTCGTTGAACGATAGTTCGGCGCGAGGCCTTTTCGGTGCAACGTCGACGCTCGAGCTTTCGGCCGCGTTCAAGGCAGATTGGACTTCGACCGCAACCTCCGCCACACTGAGTTCCGCCTCGACTCCGAAACCCTTGAAGTTCTTGATTCGCCGCAGCAAACTAGGCATTTCGTTTCGAAAAAGTAGGAGTGCAAAAACGAGCGTTAGAGCCTGTGTCGAAGTCGGTCACAGCCACTCGCTGATCGCGGCGACGTGCACGGTGGCTTCGTAGCGCACGGCGAGCTTGTCGAATCGGGTGGCCACGGCGCGGTTGCGCTTGAGCCGGTTGATGCCGCATTCCACGGCATGACGCTGCTTGTACCGCTCGGGGTCGAAGGCGGGTGGCCGGCCGCCCTTCGAGCCCCGTTTACGCCGGTTGGCGTCCTGATCGGCCTTCGACGGGATGGTCGCGGCGATTCCGCGTCGGCGCAGGTAGCGGCGGTTGGCCCGGGACGTGTACGCCTTGTCGGCCAGGACCCGGTCCGGGCGGGTCCGCGGCCGGCCGCTGCCCACGCGGGGCACCCGGATGCCGTCGAGCACCGCGACGAACTGCGGACTGTCCCCACGCTGCCCTGC
>NZ_JBHSBP010000010.1:348382-538035 GCF_042650725.1 Micromonospora sp. GCM10011541 | reverse complement strand
TGGCGGTGCCGGCGATGTTGGCGACCACGGCGCGGCCCTCATCGACGGTGTGGACGATGTCGGCGCGCAGCTTGTCGGTCTGCTTGCCGTCGGCCTTGTTCTCGCGGATTTCGACGCTGTGGTAGACGTCCTTACCGGTTTCCTTGTTCAGGACCGGGGTGATGTCGTTGACGCTGTTGGTGCCGGCCTCGGTGGTGCCCATTTCCTTGGCCATGGCGTCGACGTCGATGGCCTTGCCCTGCACGGACAGGGCGTTGCGGGTGGCGGCGGGGCCGCAGTAGTAGAAGTTGGGCTGGGCCTGGTAGCGGACGTTGAGTTCCCGCTCACCGCCGTGCTTGCGGTCGGTCTGGACCTGCGCGGTCGGCTTGGCCTCGGCGGCGTGGGCGGCGATGGCGGGGCCGGCGATGCCACCGGCGGTGGCGGCGAGACCGGCGGCGGTCAGGGCGGTCTTACGGATCAGATCGGTACGCATGTTGGCGTGCTCCTCTGCTGTGGGGGTGTGCACGACACCCGCACGGGGGGTGCGGTCGCGCCGCGCAAAGAGGGGAAGTCTTGAAGGGGATCGGCCCGGCGGCAGTGGCCTGCTCGGGCGTCCGGGGGTGTAACGACCCGGGCCGGCCAGGCATTCCACCACGCTCACGGGCTCCCGGCTGGAAGGCCGGGGTTCCGGGGGATGTAACCGGGCCGGGCGGCCGGGTGTTCCCGCGGCCTGGGCTCCGGGCCCCCACCACCCGGGCAGACCCGGGGTGGCATGCCATGTTCAACGCCCCGATCCCGCCGGTCATTCCACCGCCGGGGTGCCCCCACGCACGGGACGGTCCGCCCCAAACCGGACAGCACCCGCGGGCGGGCGGGAGGCGTGCGTGGGGTGGCCTGGCCTCGGCCGGGCGACCCGGACACCAGGGACATCCGCCCCCAACGTTCCGCCGCCCGCGTCGAGCTACGGACGGTCACCTTCGCTCGGCCGGCCAACCATCCCATCGCTCCCTTTGCTCTGCTTCACCATGGGCAACAGGCACGGCCGGTAACTGTTGCGTCCGTTGAAGCAGAGCAAAGCGGGGGTGGTGGGTGGTCGTCGGTCGGCGCGGTCGAACTGGACCGCGGCCAGCACGGCCGGGGCGAACTGGCGCAGATAGGACATCGACGCGTCCAACATGCTGAGCTGGCCGTGGTCGCGGGGCAGACGCTCGCGGCGCTCGGCCCACGCCGCGCGCATCCGGTCCAGGCCGATGCTGGTGCGCAGTATGCTGCCGATCTGCTCGTCGCCGCTCGCCGGGTCGAGCACGATGGTCAGGATCTCGTCCAGCAGCGCCTGCCGGTTCTCGCCGCCCTTGGCCCGCTCGGCCAAGGCCTCGGCGACCTTCTGCTTCGCCGCCGCCTCCCGGCCGCTGATTGCCTGGTCGAACAGCAGCAGCGTCTCGTCGAGCACGTCGACGGCCGACTGCGCCAGCAGCGTGAGCAGGATCGGGTACCGGCGTTCCGGCTCGCGCCGCTGCAACGCCTGCCCGGTCAACCGGCGGCCGACCCCGGCCAGGAACCGGCGCCGCTCGGCCGGCAGCATCGACAAATCCAGGGTGTGCGCGTCGAGGCGCCGCAGGTAGGCCAGCTTCTCCAACTCGGCCTTCACCGCCGCCGGGCTCGACGACGTCGGGCCCACACCCAGCCAGGCCAGCGGGGTCCGGCCGAGGTAGGCGTCAGGGACCAGCAGCAGGTCCAGCTCGGCGCACCGCCGGTCGGTGAGCAGATGCCGCACCCGCGACCACGTCTCCGTCCGAGCGCGGGCCCGGGCCGCGGCCACCCGCCGCAGCAGCAGGATCACCCCCGGCCGGATCACCCGCAACGACAGCAGATACTCGCAGGCCAGCCGGAACAGCAGCTTCGGCGAGTCGTGCTCCATCGCCCGGGCGAACAGGAACTCGTCGAGGTCCTTCCACTCGCCGGTGTCCACCGGCCGCCACCCGGCGTAGCCGGCCACCTCGCGCAGATGATCCGTACGGGTCTGCTCCCGCTCCCCGTACCCGCGCAGCTCACCCATCGCGAGCCCGAGCCGCTGCGACAACCGGCCCACCGCGGCGGCCGGCGCCGCCGCCACCTCATCAGGTACGAACCCGAGCCACGGCAGCGTGCACAGCTGGACCGCCACGCCCAGCACGTTGCGGCCCGTGCGGAACTGGCGCACGAACGCCTCATCCGCACCGGTCAACGTGAAGTACCGGATCAGCTCGGCCCGGTTGATCTCCGGGAAGCCCCGAAGCCGCGCCAGTTCCTCCGCCGAAAACACGTCCTGAGTCGCCACACACCCACCGCCCGAGCATCGACCGTCACTAAACGGGACGGGACGCTACGGCTCGGCGGAGAGCTTGATCAACCCACAGTTCTTAGCGTTGTTTTTGGTCTGGAAACTACGGACAGGCCTCCCTGGGCCGAGCACCGCCGGGACGCCTGACCGACTCCGGGACCCGCAGCGGCGAACCTGGTGAGGCCCACGTTGGTGACGGATCCGCCGCATGCGTAGGCGGACGGGCCGCGAGCGGTGCGCTCGCGGCCCGTCGGGGTCGGTCGGGAGGTCAGCCCCCGATGTGCATCCAGTTGGAGAAGGCGCCGCCGGCGCTGCCCTGGCTGGTGCCCCAGATCCAGTTGTCGCTGGCCTTGTCGTACACCGCGATGGTGCCGGTGGCGGAGACGATGGCCGACGGGTCACCGACGAAGGTCGGCTGGTTGGCGCCGATCGCCATCCAGTTGCCGAAGGCGCCGCCGACGGACTGCTGGCTGACCCCGCTCATCCCGCCGGCGGTGTTCCGGGCGTAGATGGCGATGGTGCCGTTGTCGGCGATCAGCGGCTGGGGCCGCGAGGCCACCCCGGCGCCGGAGGTGCCGATCCGGGACCACGCGCCGATGGCGCCACCCGGAGTGCTCTGCGAGGCGCCCCAGACGTACCCGTCGTTGCCGGTGGCGTAGACGGCGATCAGGTTGCGCGGCGTGACCACGGCGCTCGGTGCGGTCTTGAAGCCGTCGGTGGGCTGGCCCGTGCCGACGCTGCCCCAGCTGCCCATCGCGGCCCCCGGCGAGGGCTGGTCCACACCGCTGACGGTGCCGGCGGTGGTGGTCGCGTAGATCACGATGGTGTCGTTCGGCGCGATGACGGCGTGCGGCTTGGAGGCGACGCCGGCGCCCGCCGTGCCGATCTTCGTCCAGGCGCCGAAGGCGGCACCCGGGCCGACCTGCGAGGTACCCCAGACGTAGCCGTCGCTGCCGGTGGCGTACACCGCGAGGATGCCGTCCGGCGTCATCACCACGGTGGGGTCGCTGGAGAAGGTGGGCTGCCCGGTGCCGATCATGCCCCAGTTGCCGAAGGCGGCGCCCGGCGACGGCTGGCCCACGCCGTAGATCTTGTTGTCGGTGCCCCGGCCGTAGACGACGATGGTCTCGTTGCCGGCGACCGTGGCGGTCGGGCTGCCGACGAAGCTGCCGCGGTCGCCGATGCGGACCCAGGAGCTGAACGCGGAGCCGACGCTGCTCTGGTTGCTGCCGTAGATCCAGCCGTCGGTGCCGAGGCGGTACTGGGCCAGGATGCCGTCGCCGGTGCGGATCAGCCCGAGGTCGCCGGTCGCCGAGTTGATTCCACCGGTGTCCTCGACGGTGTCCGCGCCGACCGGGGAGGAGTAGCCGACGATGTCGACGTCGGTGGTGGCGTAGTTGTGGGCCGAGACGCGGTCGCCGGAGTTGCCCTCGACGGTGTAGACGCGGCCGCCGGAGCTGCTGGTCACGATGCCGACGTGGTCGATGGTGCCGTCCTGCTCCCAGTCGAAGACGATGGCATCGCCGGCCTGGGGCGTGTAGCCGCTGCCCCTGGTGCGGTAGGTCCCGTTGTCCTGGCCGTACGAGCGGAACGATCTGGCGTACGTGGTGAGGCCGGAGAGGTCCGTGACCCCCGCCTGCTTCCAGACGTACTTGGCGAAGTTGGCGCACCAGGCGTAGGTGCCGTCGCCGTTGGATGTGCCGCCGCGCCAGCCGCTGGAGTTGCACGTCGGCCAATTCGTCATGACGCCGCTGTAGTAGGTGCAGTTGTCGCTGCCGCGGTACTCGTAGTTGCGCGTGTTGTCGTTCAGTTCCCGGTTGGCGATGGAGACGACCGAATCTCGCAGGGTCGACGCCGACGCGTCGGGAATGAGGGCCAGCGGGGCGGTGAAGACGGCGGCGGCGCCGAGCGCGCCGAGGACGATACGGCGGCCGGTGCGGGGGGTGCTGACGTCGCTCATTTCTTTCCTTCTTTTCGGTTTGGGCGGCCGGGGCCGCACGGAGAATTCGAATGGTCAATTCGTGAACATGGGGAGGGCGCGAATCCGACTGCTGATGTCCCGGACCACCTCCTCGACCGAGGACTGGCTGGGGGCCAGCAGGAACAGCGCGACCGAGATGTGGTCGGGTCCGGCCCGTACGCGGATGTGTTCGACCTGTTCCTCGGGCCGGGTGTGCGCCCAGACCACGTCCCGCAGCGCTTCGTCGCCGACTCGTCGGAGGGCTTCCGGGCGGGCGAGTTCGAAGGTCGCCATCCGCATGGTCAGGCCCATTCGAAGCCGCCGTCGGTGGTGTCGACGACCGTCGTCGTCGACCCGTCGGCCGGGCCGGTGGCCCATTCGAAACCGCCCGCCACCACCGACGAGGAGGAGGCCTCCACGCCGCCGACCGTCGAAGGAGTCAGCACCGTCGGACCGAGCAGGAATGCGCCGGTGGCGGCCGCTAGGACAAAAACCCGAATCGACGTGCCCATGACAGACTCCTCCTGTGGCGGGAATTCGTGGAATTGCTTTTCGGCGATTCGCCGGACGTTCTTTTCGGATCGCTTGCTCCGTTGCGTCAAAGCTTGCCGCCCGCGATTTGCGATGTCACTACTTCCGGGCTGGCAGCAAGGTGCGTGGCACCTTGGTGCCACCGTCCACCGACCGGCCGCGCCGGCCTTGCGCATCGGTGATCTTGCCCAGATACTCGGCTCACCACGGGCGGAGGTTTGTCGTGCTGGAATCACTGGGAATAACAAGCCGGGCTGAGCAGGTCTATCGGGCCATGCTCGCGCTGCCCGACCTGGGCGTCGTCGACCTCGCCACCCACCTGGGAATCGACGAGGCGACCGTCCGCGCGGCACTGGACGAACTCGCCGACCTGGCCTTGCTCCGGCCGTCCTCGGTCCAGCCGGGCTCACTGCGGCCGGTCTCCCCGGAGATCGGTCTGGCCGCGCTCCTAGGCCGGGCCGAGGCGGAGGTGCTGCACCGGCAGCGCCAGGTCGAGGCCACCCGGGCAGCAATCAAATCCATCGCGGCGGAGCAGCTCGCGTCCCGCGACCACGAGGGCGTACGGCGGTACGAGGACGTGGACGCCGTCCGCTTCCGGCTGGAGGAGTTGGCGGCGAACGCCGAGGTGGAGTGCGTGTCGCTGAACCCGGGCAGCGCCCAGGCGCCGGACGGCAAGGAGTCGAGCAAGCCGTTGAACCAGCTCGCCCTGGAACGCGGTGTCACCATCCGGTGCGTCTACCAGGACAGCTACCGCAACGACCCGGGCGTGGTCGGCTACGCGCGCTGGCTCACCGGTCTCGGCGGGCAGGTCCGCACCGCCCCCACGCTGCCGATGCTGATGGTCGTGGTCGACCAGCGGGTGGCGTTGTTGCCGCTCGACCCGACCGACTCGGGCAAGGGCGCCGTCGAGGTCGTCCACCCCGGCGTGGTCGCCGCCATCTACGCTCTCTTCGAGCAGATCTGGCGTACCGCCCGCCCGATCGACGTGGTGCCGCAGGTCGACGGGCGCGGGATGGAGCCGTCCGAGCGGGAGCTGCTGCGGATCCTCGCCGACGGCCACACCGACGAGGTGGCCGCCCGCAAGCTCGGTCTCTCCCTCCGCACTGTGCGGCGGATGACCGCCAACGTGATGGAACGGCTCGGCGCCCGCAGCCGTTTCCAGGCCGGCGTGCACGCCGCGCAGCGCGGCTGGTGCGACCAACCCGGCTGACCGCGACCGCCGGCCGCCGGCTCACCCACGACGGGGACGGATCCGGTGGCCGGCGAGCTCACGCGCGTCCGCGAGCAGCCGGTCGACGCCCGCGAGCACGGCCTGCCAGGCCTCGCCGGCCGCCGGGGCGCGCCGTCGCGCCAGTCGCTCGAAGGTGGCCAGGTCACGCCGCAGCGACTCCACCTGCGGGTCGAAGACCGACGGGCGGCTCCAGTGCAGATCGCGCGGGGTCAGCTGCAGCCGCAGCGCGCCGGCGGCCCGGTAGTTCCGGGTGCCCAGGGAGCGCTGCCGGACGTAGGCCAGCTGCTCGAGCGCCAGCAGGTCGGCGAGCGGGAGTTTCCCGGTGTCGGCCATGACGGCATGGTGCCGGGCGCGAGCGGTGGGCGCTAGGTGACTGGTGTTAAACGATGGCCGTCACCGTCGAGTCGGAGATGCCTGGTCACGGGTCTGCGACGGGTCGGGAAGGCGAACAATCTGGCGCCTTCAGCAGGAAACCGGTCACTGAGCGTACGGCGGTGGGTTCGGCCGTAGGCCGTCACGCTCCGTTCGTGGTGCGCGGCGGCCCGGGCGTTGCGGCCGGGTCGGGACGGACCTGGACGGACGGCCGATCCGCCGCCTCGGCGGCCGGTTGACGCGGCACGGCCGGTTGCGCCGGCTCGGTGGGCCAGCGGATCTCCGGGGCGCGGTGGAACGTGATCCCGGCCCGGTGCCAGCGCGGGCCGTGGCCGGCCAGCCGGTCCCGGAACCCCGCCCAGTCGTGGGTGGCCCGAGGTGACCAGGCCAGCTCGGCGAGGGCGGGCAGCCGGGGCAGCAGCATGAACTCGATCTCCGCCAGCGAGGTGACCGACTCGGTCCAGAGCGGCGCCTCGACGCCGATCACGGCCTCCGCCGGTACGTCCGCGAGGTGCGTCCCCGGATCCCAGTCGTACGACCGCCGTACGTCGATCAGGCCGGCCCAGTCGTGCCCGATGGGGGTGTCCGGGGCGTACTTCATGTCGAAGTAGGCGTGGTTGCCGGGGGAGAGGATCAGCCGGGCGCCCCGGCGGACCGCCTCGGCCACCACCGGGTCGTCGCCGTCGGTGCCCCACCACTGGAGCACCCGCCCGTCGAGGTGCGCGGCCGGGGCGAGCTGGTGCCAGCCGACGACGGTCTTCCCGGTGGCGGCCACGATCCGCTGCGCCCGCTCGACGAAGCCGGTGTACGCCTCGCCCTTCACCTTGAACGCCTCGTCGCCGCCGATGTGCAGCCACGGCCCGGGGGTCAGCGCGGCCACCTCGCCGACCACGTCCGCCACGAAGTCGTACGTCCGCTCGTCGGCCGGGTCCACGTAGCTGAAGCCGACCTCGGTGCCGGTGTACGGCGGCGGCGCGACCTTGTCCGGTGCCAGCTCCGGGTACGCGAGCAGCGCCGCGTTGGTGTGACCGGGCAGGTCGATCTCCGGCACCACGGTGACGTGCCGGCGGGCGGCGTACCGGACGATGCGGCGGTAGTCGGCGGCGGTGTACCAGCCGCCCGGGCCGCCACCCACCTCGGTGGCGCCGCCGACGGTGGCGAGCCGGGGCCAGGAGTCGACGGCGATCCGCCAGCCCTGGTCGTCGGTGAGGTGCAGGTGCAGGTGGTTGAGCTTGTACCGGGCCAGGTGGTCGATCACCCGCAGCACGTCGGCGACGCCGAAGAAGTGCCGCGCCACGTCGAGCATCGCGCCCCGGTAGGGGAACCGGGGCCGGTCGACGACGAGCCCACCGGGCACCACCCAGCGTTCGGCCACCGGGGTGGGGCTCTCGACCGCGCTCGGCAGCAGTTGGCGCAGCGTCTGCACGCCGTACCAGAGGCCGGCCGCGGTGTCGGCGACGATCCGGACCTCGGCGGGGGCGACATGGAGCCGGTAGCCCTCGTCGCCCAGCCGCTCGGCCGGGTCGAAGTCACCCGGCGCCGCAGCCCGGGCCGGAGTCGCGGAGCTGGACAGGGCGAGCACCAGGTGCCCGTCGGTCCCGTCGGCCAGCCCGGTGACCGGCACCGGGTAGCCGGTCGCGGGCCGGAGCAGCTCGGCGAGCTGCTCGGCGACCTCCCGGGCGGTCGGGTCGTGGCTGACCCGGACCGCCGCGTCCCCGGGGAGCACGAAGTCGGCGGTCGGGTCCGGCGCCACCCGCTCGGGGACCGGGATCACGTCGCCCAGCCGGACCGGGGCCGGCGGGGTGAGCAGGTCGCCGGCGGTCCGCGCCGCGGCCCGGGCGAGGTCGGCCGCCGCCGGCTCCTGCGCCGGCATGGTGGCCGGGTCGAGCAGCACGCGGCCCCGCTCGTCCGGGCCGGTGGCGGGGGTGGCGGAAGGCGTGGACGGCACGACGACGGCTCCGGGGGTGTATTCGCGCGGGATATGGCAAAAGTCAGCTTCGGCAGAACCAGTGCCGTCAAGAGTACGAGGGGAGCTGGAATTGCGTGATCCTGCTCGTGGAAGCGTTCCCAGAAACCTGCACGAACGCGGATAGTCGTGATAGCTGTGCCTATTGTCACCGAACGGTCCCAGGCCACTCGATGTTCGCTTAACCTTCGCCCACCGATCGCTGATGACGCCGGGATTACCGGCGGTCGGCCCCGGGGTATGAGGCAACTGAACCTTCGTTAAGTGTCAATTCCGGCGCGCGTGGGAGGCTCTGGTGGCAGCGCAAGAGACCGTCGATCACAAGTACGTCTACGACTTCTCCGAGGGCAACAAGGACCTCAAGGACCTGCTCGGCGGCAAGGGGGCGAACCTCGCCGAGATGACGAATCTCGGACTGCCGGTACCGCCCGGCTTCACCATCACCACCGAGGCCTGCAAGGCGTACCTGACGACCGGCCGCGAGCCGGACGGGCTCGCCGGCCAGATCGAGGCGCACCTGGAGTCGCTGGAGCGCGAGATGGGCCGCAAGCTCGGCGACCCGCAGGACCCACTGCTCGTCTCCGTCCGCTCCGGCGCCAAGTTCTCCATGCCCGGCATGATGGAGACCGTCCTCAACGTCGGCCTCAACGACCGCAGCGTGGTCGGGCTCAGCGCACAGGCCGGGGGGAACGACCGGTTCGCGTGGGACTCGTACCGCCGGCTCATCCAGATGTTCGGCAAGACCGTCTGCGAGGTGCCGGGCGAGGAGTTCGAGCACGCGCTCGACGACGCCAAGCGCGCCAAGGGCACGACCAACGACCTGGACCTCGACGCGGACGACCTGCGCGGGCTGGTCGACTCGTACAAGCAGATCTTCGCCAAGCACACCGGCCGGGAGTTCCCGCAGGAGCCGCGGGAGCAGCTCGACCTGGCCATCCGCGCCGTCTTCGAGTCGTGGAACGCCGAGCGCGCGGTGGTCTACCGCCGGCAGGAGCGCATCCCGGCCGACCTGGGCACCGCGGTCAACGTGGTGGCCATGGTCTTCGGCAACCTGGGCGCCGACTCGGGCACCGGCGTAGCGTTCACCCGCGACCCGGGCAGCGGCGCGCAGGGCATCTACGGCGACTACCTGGCCAACGCCCAGGGCGAGGACGTCGTCGCCGGCATCCGCAACACCGTGCCGCTGGAGGAGCTGGAGCAGCTCGACAAGAAGTCGTACGACGAGCTGCTCAGGTACATGGCCCGGCTCGAGGCGCACTACAAGGACCTCTGCGACATCGAGTTCACCATCGAGCGCGGCAAGCTGTGGATGCTCCAGACCCGGGTCGGCAAGCGCACCGCCGCCGCCGCGTTCGTCATCGCCGGGCAACTCGTCGACGAGGGCCTGATCGACCTGGACGAGGCGCTGCACCGGGTCAACGGCGCGCAGCTCGCCCAGCTGATGTTCCCCCGGTTCAAGCTCGACCACGAGTTCGAGCCGGTGGCCAAGGGCATCGGCGCCTCCCCGGGTGCCGCGTCCGGCAAGGTGGTCTTCACCTCCGCCCGGGCGGTCGAGCTGGCCGCCGAGGGGGAGGCGGTGATCCTGGTCCGCCGGGAGACCAACCCCGACGACCTCAACGGCATGATCGCCGCCAAGGGCATCCTCACCTCGCGTGGCGGCAAGACCAGCCACGCCGCCGTGGTGGCCCGCGGCATGGGCAAGACCTGCGTCTCCGGGGCCGACGAGCTGGACGTCAACGTCCCGGCCAAGAAGTTCACCGTGGCCGGCCAGACCGTCAGCGAGGGCGACATCGTCTCCATCGACGGCACCACCGGCAAGGTCTACCTCGGCGAGGTGCCGGTCATGCCGTCCGAGGTGGTGCAGTACTTCGAGGGTAGCCTCGACCCGGAGCACATCGACAACGCGCTGGTCCGGGCCGTACACCGGATCATGACCCACGCCGACGCCCGGCGGCGGCTGGCGGTCCGGACGAACGCCGACACCGGCGCGGACGCCGCGCGGGCGCGGCGGTTCGGCGCCGAGGGCATCGGCCTGTGCCGCACCGAGCACATGTTCCTCGGCGACCGTCGGGAGCTGGTCGAGCGGCTGATCCTGGCCCGCACCGACGACGAGCGGGAGTCCGCGCTGGCCGCCCTGCTGCCGTTGCAGCGGGAGGACTTCGTGGAGATCTTCCGCGAGATGGACGGCCTGCCGGTCACGGTCCGGCTGATCGACCCGCCGCTGCACGAGTTCCTGCCCCCGCTGGAGCAGCTCGCCGTCAACGTGGCGGTCGCCCAGGAGCGTGGCGAGGACGTGGCCAAGGAGGAGGCGCTGCTCGCCGCCGTGCGGCGGATGCACGAGGAGAACCCCATGCTCGGCCTGCGCGGCGTACGGCTGGGCCTGGTCATCCCCGGTCTCTTCGCCATGCAGGTCCGGGCGATCGCGGAGGCCGCGGTCGCGGTCACCCGCGACGGCGCGGTGGCCAAGCCGGAGATCATGGTCCCGCTGGTCGGCGCGGTCCAGGAGCTGGAGACGGTCCGCGCCGAGGCCGAGAAGATCATCGCCGAGGTGGTCGCGGACAGCGGTGTCGAGGTGCTGATCGGCACCATGATCGAGGTGCCCCGGGCGGCGCTGACCGCCGGGCAGATCGCCGAGGCGGCGCAGTTCTTCTCCTTCGGCACCAACGACCTGACCCAGATGGCCTGGGGCTTCTCCCGCGACGACGTCGAGGGGGCGTTCTTCTGGCGCTACCTGGAGCTGGGCATCTTCGGCATCTCGCCGTTCGAGTCCATCGACCGGGAGGGCGTGGGCCGGCTGGTCCGGATCGCCGCCGAGGAGGGCCGGGCGGCCCGGCCCGAGCTGAAGCTCGGCGTCTGCGGCGAGCACGGCGGTGACCCGGACTCGGTGCACTTCTTCCACGAGGTCGGGCTCGACTACGTCTCCTGCTCCCCGTTCCGGGTCCCGGTGGCCCGCCTGGAGGCCGGCCGCGCCGCCGTGGAGACCGACGGCTCCGACTCCCGCTGACCCGCGTCGGCCACGGGGTCGTCGGCCACCGCGCCGGCGGCCCCGTGGCCGTTTTCGACCCCACCGGCGCGCCGCCCGGCGCGCCGATCGACCCGGTCGGGCGTAACCTGAGCGCACTGTTCGATCAACCGGGAAGGGTGGCCGCATGACCAGCGTCTGGGAGAGCCTGACCGTTGACGCCCGTGACCCGTCCCGGCTCGCGCACTGGTGGGCGGAGGCGCTCGGCTACCAGGTGATCAGCGACCGGCCGGACGAGGTGGAGATCCGCCCGGCGGCGGACCAGACCCCCGGCATCGTCTTCGTCCCGGTCAGCGACGACAAGATCACCAAGAACCGGCTGCACATCGACCTGCGCCCGGCCGACCAGGAGGCCGAGGTCGAGCGGCTGGTCGACATGGGCGCCCGGCACGTCGACGTCGGCCAGGCCGACGTGCAGTGGACCGTGCTGGCCGACCCGGAGGGCAACGAGTTCTGCGTGCTGCGGCAGCGGGGATAGCGGTTGAGCGGCCGGGTGGACGACGCGGCGCGCCTGATCGACGAGGCGCCCAAGGACACCGGGTACGGGCGGTCGCCGTACGAGCGGGACCGGGCGCGGGTGCTGCACTCGGCGGCGTTCCGCCGGCTGGCGGCGAAGACCCAGGTGCACACGGCGGGCACCGGCACCGACGACTTCCTGCGTACCCGGCTGACCCACTCGCTGGAGGTGGCGCAGATCGCCCGCGAGATGGGGGCGCGGCTGGGCTGCGACCCGGACGTGGTGGACACCGCGGGGCTGGCGCACGACCTCGGCCACCCGCCGTTCGGGCACAACGGCGAGGACGCGCTGGACGCGCTGGCCGCCGACTGCGGCGGCTTCGAGGGCAACGCGCAGACGCTGCGGGTGCTCACCCGGCTGGAGGCGAAGGTGCTCGCCCCGGACGGCCGCTCCGTCGGGCTCAACCTCACCCGGGCGTCGCTCGACGCGGTCAGCAAGTACCCGTGGCCGCGCCGCCCGGGCAGGCGCAAGTTCGGCGTGTACGCCGACGACCGCCCGGTCTTCGACTGGCTGCGCGCCGGCGCCCCGCCCGGCGGCCGGCGCTGCCTGGAGGCGCAGGTGATGGACTGGGCCGACGACGTCGCGTACTCGGTGCACGACGTGGAGGACGGCATCCACGGCGGGTACGTCAGCCTGCGCCCGCTGCTGGAGGACGCCGACGAACGGCGGGCGCTCTGCGCCGACGTGGCGGCCGCGTACTCGGGGGAGTCCCCGGACGACCTGGGTGAGGTGCTGGTCGAGCTGGTGGCCGAGCCGGCGCTCGCCCCGCTCGCCGCGTACGACGGCAGCCACCGGGCCCAGGCGGCGCTGAAGGCGACCACCAGCGTGCTCACCGGCCGGTTCGTCTCGACCGTGGTGGCCGCCACCCAGCAGCGCTTCGGCCCCGGTCCGCACCGCCGGTACGCCGCCGACCTGGTGGTGCCCCGCCGCATCCGGGCGCAGTGCGCGCTGCTCAAGGGCATCGCGCTGCGGTACGTGATGCGCCGCCCGGCCGCCGGTCCCCGGTACGCCAGCCAGCGGGAGATCCTCGCCGAGCTGGTCGCCGCCCTGGTCGACCGCGCTCCGGACGCGCTGGATCCGGTCTTCGCGCCGCTGTTCCGGGACGCCCCGGACGACGCCGCCCGGCTGCGGGTGGTGGTCGACCAGGTGGCCTCGCTCACCGACCCGGCCGCGCTGGCCTGGCACGGTCGCCTGGTGGGCGCCCGGCCGGGGCTCGGCTGAGCGGGTGCCGGGACCGGCCGGTGGGTGGCCTGCGCGACTTAGGCTAGCCTAAGCAGCATGAGTGAGCGCCCGAAGATGGTCACCGCCGCGAAGGTCCTGCGGACCGAGCGGCCCACCCCGCACCTGATCCGGCTGGTGCTGGGCGGTGCGGAGCTGGCCGGCCTGCCGGTGGGCGCCTACACCGACCACTACATCAAGTTCATCTTCCCGCCGGCCGGGGTGAGCTACCCGCACCCGGTGGACCTGGCCGCCCTGAAGCGGGACCTGCCCCGCGAGCAGTGGCCGCGGCTGCGGGCGTACACGGTCCGGGCCTGGGACGCGGCCGCCGGCGAGCTGACCGTCGACGTGGTGCACCACGGCGACGAGGGGCTGGCCGGCCCGTGGGCCGCCGCCCTGCGCCCCGGCGACGAGGTGCTCTTCACCGGCCCCGGCGGCGCGTACGCCCCGAACCCGGCCGCCGACTGGCACCTGCTGGCCGGCGACGAGAGCGCCCTGCCGGCGATCGCCGCCGCGCTGGAGCGGCTCCCGATCGGCGCGCCCGCCAAGGTCTTCGTCGAGGTCGACGGCCCGGCCGACGAGCTGCCGCTGGCCAGTCCCGGCGCGGTGCAGCTGACCTGGCTGCACCGGGCCGGGCGCCCGGTCGGCGCGGCGCTGGTCGAGGCGGTCCGCGCGCTGGACTTCCCGGCCGGCGCGGTGCACGCCTTCGTCCACGGCGAGGCCACGTTCGTCAAGGAGCTGCGCCGGCTGCTGCGGGTCGAGCGCGGGGTGCCCCGGGAGGCGCTCTCCATCTCCGGCTACTGGCGGCTCGGCATGGACGACGAGGGCTGGCGCTCGACGAAGGCCGGCTGGAACGCCCAGGTCGAGGCGGAAGAGGTGGCGGCCGTCGCTTGAGCGGCGGCGCCGGTCACCCGCCCCCGCACGGTGATCCGCCGGTCATCCACCCCTGGACGGTGATTTCGCCGGTCACCCGCCCCGCACGGCGATCCGGTAGAGCTGGGGCAGCAGCCACGGGGCGATCCACTCCTGTACCCCCTCCGGGGTGAAATACAGGCCGTCGCTGCGGACCCGCACCCCGCCGGCCTCCCAGGTGAACCGCCCGTCCGGGCAGACCCGCCGGTTCAGGTCGAGCACCGTCGCGCCGTGCCGCTCGGCGGCCGCCCGCAGCAGCCGGTTCCAGGCGTCCACCCGGTCGGCGTCGTCCTCCGGCCACAGCCCGCCGTCCGGTCGCTCCGCCCGGTGGGTGTACGGCGCGGTCAGCAGCGTGACGTGGGCGCCCCGTTCGGCTGCGACGCCGATGGCCCGGTCCAGCTCCCCGGTCAGGTACCGGTCGAACGCCGGGTCGCCGACGTGCTGCCAGCGCCCGTCCAGCTTGCGGTCCATCAGCTCCCAGCGGTCCAGCAGGATCACCGCCACGTCCGGGTCGTCGGCGCGTACGCCCCGCCGCCAGCGGTCGTCCCAGTGCTCGCAGCCCGGGTAGTTGGGATGCGGTTCCCCGAGGTAGTGCAGCTCCGGCAGGCGGGCGATGCCGCAGCCCTGCACGGCGCGCACGCTCACGGTCAGTTTCTCCTGCGGCGGCAGGTAGGTGCCGAGCGACCAGGCGACCGAGTCGCCCAGGAAGTCGACCCGCGGCGCCCCGGGCTTGCGCCCAGGCCGGTGGGCCGGTGGGGCCGAGGCGGGGGACTCCGGCGCGCCGCCGGCCGCCGCGGCCGGGGCGTCCAGCGCGATCGGCGGGCGGGACCGCGGGGCCGGCGGCACCGTGCCGAACGCGGCGACCGCGGCCACCCCGGCGACCGCCGCGCCCGCCACCGCCGGCGCCGGCCGGGGCAGCCGCCGGGCCCGCCGGATCGGCCGCTCCACCAGCAGGTACGACCCGGTCGCGGCGGCCAGCGTGACCGCGCACCGGACGGCCAGCAGCGCGCCCCCGGTCAGCCCGGTGCGCTCCGCGGTGAGCCACTGGAACAGCGGCCAGTGCCAGAGGTACACGCCGTAGGAGATCCGGCCGAGCCGGACCAGCGGGGCCAGCGCGAGCAGCCGGGCGGTCGGCGCGGTCGGGCTCACCGTGGCGTGTGCGATGACGGCCGCCACGGCCAGGGCCGCCAGGGTGAGGCCGCCCCGGTAGACCCAGCCGTCCCCGCCGTCGGCGGTGGCCCAGAGCCAGCCGGTCCCCACGGCCCCGGCCAGGGCGAGCCCGCCGAGCACCGGGTGCCGTACCCGCGCCGGCGTTCCGGCCGGTGTCGTCCTCCTGGTCAGCAACACGGCCAGGCCGGCGCCGACCAGCAGGGCCACCGCCCGGGTGTCGGTGCCGTAGTAGACCCGGTCCACCGCGCCGGGCGCGAAGAGTGCCGCCGCGGCGAGCGCCGACCCGGCCGTGCCGAGCAGGGTCACCGTGCGGAGCCCGCCGACTTCCGGCGGGGACGGCGGCGCGCCTGCCCCACGTCGTCGGGCTCGGCGCGCCGTCCACGCCAGCTGCGCCACCAGCAGCAGCGGCCAGACCAGGTAGAACTGCTCCTCGATGCCGAGCGACCAGGTGTGCTGCAACGGCGACGGGCTGCCGGTGGCGGCGAAGTAGTCCCCGGAGCGGTGCGCCATCCGCCAGTTCGCCAGGTAGCCGAGCGCGGCCAGCGCGTCCCAGCGCAGCGCGGGCAGCTCGGTGCCGGGCAGCAGCTGGCGGGAGACCAGCAGCACGACGAGGAGCACCAGCAGCAGCGCCGGGAGGAGCCGGCGGATCCGCCGGCCCCAGAAGGCCGTCAGGTCGATCCGCCCGGTGTCCCGGTGCTCGGCGAGCAGCAGCGAGGTGATCAGGAACCCGGAGAGGACGAAGAACGCGTCCACGCCGAGGAATCCGCCGGGGAGTGCCGCCACCCCGCCGTGGAAGGCGAGCACCGCTGCCACCGCCAGCGCCCGGACGCCGTCCAGCGCCGGCTGGTACGCGATCCGGGGTCCGCCTGCACCCGACATGCGCCGGTTGTCCCCGTCGCCGCCGGGTCTACACCCGGCCGCGCCGGTGTCACCGCGTGGTGGAAGCGAGACGGCGGTCGGCCAGGACGGTGCCGACCCGGTCGGCGGAGCGGGCGATGCGGCGGCGGATGACCCGCAGGTGCGCCGCGACCGAGCCGGGGACCACCAGGGCCGCCACGGTGATCGCCAGCCAGGGAGGGCCGGCGGCCAGCACGGCCAGGGCGGCGGCCAGGCCCAGCAGCACGCTGTTGAGCAGGGCGATCATGCCGGCCTGGCTGACCAGGTCGCGGAACCAGTGCCGCCGGAAGGGCTCCGGCGCGAAGGGGCCATGGTCGTCCAGCGTCGGCATCATCACGTACGCCGTCAGGTCGGGCGCCCGCCGGGCCAGGTAGGTGCGCAGCACGGTGGCCGCAACGGCGTAGCGGCGGCCCCGGTCGTTCAGCTCGACCTGGCGGGCGAAGACCGAGATCCCGAGGAGCAGGACCAGCACCCCGAGGCCGGCCAGGACGGCGGACCGCACCCAGCCGTCCGGGCTGCCGGTGGTGATCAGCCCCGCGGAGACGGCGGTGGCGGCGGAGGCCACCGCGAGGAAGAAGGTGAACCGGGCCGCCGACTGGTCGTGCACCGCGCGGCTCAGCTCGCGCAGGTGCTCGTACTCGGCGAGGGCGATGGTCAGCGGTACGTCCGTGTCCTGGGCCATCCGGCGTTCCTCCTCGCGGTCGCGGCCCCCACCGTAGCCAAGATCCGCGAGGGCCGGCGGCCTGGCGGTCCGATTTCCGAGGGAGTCGGTCTACCTCACAATGTAGTAGAGGTGCTACATTTGGTGGTACTGATCCGACACACCTCGGGGAGCGGTCATGACGGCGGTCGAACTACCGGGAGTGGACACGACTCCCCACCCACCCGACGACCACCTCGTCCTCGACGTCCGTGACCTCCGTATGCGCTACGGCAGCGTCGACGTGCTGCACGGGGTCACGTTCACCGCCCGGCGCGGCGAGGTGCTCGCCCTGCTCGGGCCGAACGGGGCCGGCAAGACCACCACCATCGAGATCCTCGAAGGCTTCCGGATGCGCTCCGCCGGCGAGGTGAGCGTCCTCGGCAGCGACCCGGGCCGGGGCGACGAGCGGTGGCGGGCCCGGATGGGCGTGGTCCTCCAGTCTTGGCGGGACCACGGCAAGTGGCGGGTCCGGGACCTGCTGGCCCACCTCGGCGACTTCTACGCACCGTACTCGACCGCCCGGATCCGCCGGCCCTGCCAGGTCGACGAGCTGCTGGACACGGTCGGCCTCGGCGCGCACGCCGGGAAGCGGGTGCACCAGCTCTCCGGCGGCCAGCGCCGCCGGCTCGACGTGGCGGTCGGCATCGTGGGCCGCCCGGAGTTGCTCTTCCTGGACGAGCCGACGGTGGGCTTCGACCCGGCCGCCCGGCGCGAGTTCCACGAGCTGGTGCACCGTCTCGCCGACCTGGACGAGACCACCATCCTGCTCACCACGCACGACCTGGACGAGGCGGAGAAGCTGGCCGACCGGATCCTCATCCTGGCCGGCGGCCGGATCGTCGCCAACGGTTCGCCGGACGAGCTGTCCCGTCGGGTCGCGGGGGACGCGGAGATCCGCTGGACCCGGGACGGGAAGCGTTTCGTGCACTCCGCCGCCGACGCCACCGGCTTCGTCCGCGATTTGCTCCGCCAGTACAACGACGCCGTGCAGGAGCTGGAGATCCGCCGGGCGAGCCTGGAGGACGCGTACATGGCACTGGTCTACGAAGAGGAATCCGGGGTGCGGGCCGGCGCGGCGACCCGGATGTGGCGGCAGGGGAGCAGCGACCGATGAACCCGACCGTGGCGGCCGTCCGGGCCGGCGTCCAGCGCGGCGTGATCGAGCTGCGTAACACCTTCACCAACGCTCAGGACCTGTGGAACTACTTCTTCCCGACCGCGGCCCTGCTGACCGCCATGTTCTTCATGCGCGGTTCCACGGTGCCCGGCACCTCCTTCTCCCTCGGGGCCCGAACGCTGCCCAGCGCCCTCGGCATGGGGCTGGCCTTCGGCGGCATGCTGGTCCTCGCCTCGCAGCTGGTCATCGAGCGGGAGGACGGCACCCTGCTGCGCGCCAAGGCCACCCCGAACGGGATGCTCGGCTACCTGGTCGGCAAGATCATCCTGATGTCGACGGTGGCGCTGATGAGCATGTTCATCCAGCTCGTCCCGGCGCTGTTCTTCCTGGACGGGCTCCGGGTGACCAGCGCGTCCGCCTGGTTCACCCTGCTCTGGGTGGCGGTGCTCGGCCTGGTCGCCACCCTGCCGATGGGCGCGGTCCTCGGCGCGCTGATCGAGAACCCGCGTAACCTCGGGCTGGTCATGCTGCCGAACATGGGGCTGATCGCCCTCTCCGGCATCTTCTACCCGATCAACGGCTACCCGGGGTGGCTGCAGGGCGTCGCCCAGGTCTTCCCGATCTACTGGCTAGGGTTGGGGATGCGCTCGGCGCTGCTGCCCGACGGCATGGCCGCGGTCGAGCTCGACGGCTCCTGGCGGCACCTGGAGACGCTCGGGGTGCTCGGCGCGTGGGCGGTGCTCGGGCTCGTGCTGGCGCCGGTCGTGCTGCGCCGGATGGCCCGCCGCGAATCCGGCTCGCGGGTGGCCGCTCGCCGGGAGCGGGCCATGCAGCGGGTCGGATGAGAGGGCGTCGATGAGCGAGACCGTGCACAACCGGATCGCGGTGCTGCGCGCCGAGCGGGGCGTCTCCCGCCGGCAGCTCGCCGACGCGCTGGGCGTGCATTACCAGACGGTCGGCTACCTGGAGCGGGGTGAGTTCCGGCCCAGCCTGCACCTGGCGCTGCGGATCGCCGCGTTCTTCGAGGTGCCGGTCGAGGTGGTCTTCTCCATCGAGCCGTTCCCCCGGATCGGCGACGTGACCAGCGGCGCGGGCCGCTCCGCCTGACCGCGCGGCCGGCCGGTCCGGCGGGCCGCGGCGTCCTTCGCCACACGGGCGTCCCCCGACCACCGGATCGTCGGTCCGGCAGGGCAGGATGTACGCCGAGGAGGTGGCGGAGATGGCGGGGCGGATCCGGGACGAGGACATCGCGCTGGTCCGCGAGCGCAGCTCCATCGCCGAGGTCATCTCCGACACGGTCACCCTCAAGTCGGCCGGCGGCGGCAACCTCAAGGGGCTCTGCCCGTTCCACGACGAGAAGAGCCCGTCGTTCAACGTCTCGCCCGCCCGCAACGTCTGGTACTGCTTCGGCTGCGGGGCCGGTGGGGACGCGATCAAGTTCCTGATGGACGCGGAGCACCTCAGCTTCGTCGAGTCCGTCGAGCGGCTCGCCGCCCGCGCCGGCCTCCAGCTGCGGTACGTGGAGGACGACCGGTCCACCCCGCGCAGCCGCCCCCAGCAGGGCCAGCGGCAGCGGCTGGTCGCCGCGCACGCGGCCGCGGTGGAGTTCTACCGCGCCCAGCTCACCACGGCCGGCGCCCGCCCGGCCCGGGAGTTCCTGGCGGAGCGCGGCTTCGACCGGGCCGCCGCCGACCGGTACGGCTGCGGCTTCGCCCCGGACGGCTGGGACCTGCTCACCAAGCACCTGCGCCAGCAGGGCTTCACCCACGACGAGCTGGTCACCGCCGGGCTGTCCCGCCCGGCCCGGTCGGGCTCCCTGATCGACCGGTTCCGCCGCCGGTTGCTCTGGCCGATCCGGGACCTCGCCGGCGACGTCATCGGGTTCGGCGCCCGCAAGCTCTTCGCCGACGACGACGGCCCGAAATACCTGAACACCCCCGAGACGCCGCTCTACAAGAAGTCGCACGTCCTCTACGGCATCGACCAGGCCAAGCGCGAGATCGCCAAACAGGGCAAGGTGGTCGTCGTCGAGGGCTACACCGACGTGATGGCCTGCCACCTGGCCGGCGTCACCACGGCCGTGGCGACCTGCGGCACCGCGTTCGGCGCCGACCACATCGGGGTGCTGCGCCGCCTGCTGCTGGACACCGACGCCGTGGCCGGCGAGATCATCTTCACCTTCGACGGGGACGCCGCCGGCCAGAAGGCCGCGCTGCGCGCGTTCGAGGACGACCAGCGCTTCGTCGGGCGCACCTTCATCGCGGTCAGCCCCGACAACATGGACCCGTGCGAGCTGCGCCTGGCCAAGGGCGACCTGGCGGTCCGCGACCTGGTCGCCCGCCGCGAGCCGCTGGTCGACTTCGCGCTGCGCCACGTGATCAACCGGTACGACCTGGACACCGTCGACGGCCGGGTGGAGGCGATGCGCCGAGCCGCCCCGCTGGTCGCCAAGCTCAAGGACCGGGAGAAGCGCCCGGAGTACGTCCGCAAGCTCGCCGGTGACCTCGGCATGGAGATCGAGCCGGTGCAGCGGGCGGTGCTGACCGCCGCCAACGGCCAGCCGAGCGGCGAGCGGCCCGGCCCGGCCCGGTCCGCCCCGGCCGCCCCCGCCGTGGACAGCCCGCAGTCGATGGTCGAGCGGGAGGCGCTCAAGCTCGCCCTCCAGGAGCCGGTGCTGGCCGGCCCGATGTTCGACGCGGTCGAGTCCGCCGCGTACCGCCACCCCGTCCACGTGGCGGTGCGGGCGGCGGTCGCGGCGGCCGGCGGCGCGGCGGCGGCCACCGGCGGCGCGGTCTGGATCGAGCAGGTCCGCGACGCCTGCGAGGACCTGGCCGCCCGGGCGCTCGTCGGCGAGCTGGCCGTCGAGCCGCTGCGCATCGACGGTGAGCCGGACCCGCGCTACGTCTCGGTGACCATGGCCCGGCTCCAGTGGGGCTCGGTGACCGCCCGGATCAAGGACCTCAAGTCCAAGATCCAGCGGATCAACCCGGTGAGCAACAAGGACGAGTACTTCGCGCTCTTCGGGGAACTGCTCTCGCTGGAGCAGCACGCGCGGGCGCTTCGCGAGCAGGCCGCCGGAGGACTGTGATGGGACTGTTCAACCGGAAACCCAAGCTGCCCCCCGCCGACCGGCCGCCGCTGGCGACCGACGAGCGGGTGCTCGCCTGGGCCGCCGCCGGCAACGGCGAGGGCGACGGCGTGCTGGTCGCCAGCAACCTCGGGCTCTGGCTGCCCGGCCGGGGTCACCGGCTGGGCTGGCACGAGATCCTCAAGGCGATCTGGTCCGGCCGCGAGCTGACCGTGACCCCGGCCGAGCAGGTTACCGAGCGGGACGGCTACCAGGTCGTCGCGGACTGCCCGGCCGAGACGTACCTCCTGCTCGACCCCGGTGACCTGCCGCACCAGGTGCGCGCCCGGGTCACCCGCTCGGTGGCGTACACGGCGCACCACGAGCTGCCCGGCGGCGCCGGCCGGATCGCCGCCCGCCGGGTGGCCGGTGTGGACGGGCTGACCTGGACGGTCCGCTACGACCCGGGCACGCCGGCCGACGACGAGACGGTGGCCGCCGAGACCGACCGGCTGGTCGCCGCCGCCCGCGCCGCGACCGCCCCCGTTGACGTCTGAGGCGTACCCCACTGTGGAGCCGAGCCGCCAGTGAACCGGGTGCCGGGGGCGGGCCTGGCGCGACCGGGGCGAGCGCCCGGCCGCGATGCCGGGCCCGGACGGGACGGCCGGACCCGGCCCGGGTGGATCAGTTCGCGCCGAGGTCCTGCAACGCCTTGGCCGCGCCCCGGTGCAGTGGCACGGGGTCGGTCTTGCGGGCGTTCTCCAGACTGATGCCCTTGGCGGCCGGATTGGCCTGGGCGAGGGCGTCCTTCTTCTCGAAGACCGTCTTCGTGATCGCGCAGGCGACGTTCGCGTCGAGGTCCTTGCGGACCAGCAGCACATTCGGCACCACGATGGTGGGGGTGTCGGCCGCGGTCCGGTAGACGTCCGCGCGAATCGTCCCGGCCTGGTACGCCGGGTTGAGTTCGGTCATCTTCGGCAGCAGCGGAGTGATGTCGATGAACTTCACCTTGTCGCCGGCGGTGGTGAACAGGTCGGTCACCCCGCCGGTGGGCACCCCGCCGGACCAGAAGAAGCCATCGATGCTGCCGTCCTTCATGCCCTCGACGGTCTTGGTCAGGTCGAGCCGCTGCGCCTGGATGTCCTTGGCCGGGTCCAACCCGGCGGCCTCCAGCAGCCGATTCGCGATGACCTCCGTGCCGGACTTGGGGGAGCCGGTGGAGATCTTCCTGCCCTTCATGTCCGCGACCGAGGTGATCCCGGAGTCGGCCCGGACGGCGACCTGGGTGTAGTTGTCGTAGATCCGGCCGAGCGCCTCGACCGGCTGAGGGGCGGTGAAGCTGCCCTTGCCCTGCACCGCGTTGACCGCCGTGTCGAAGAGCGAGAAGGCGACGTCGTACTGGCCGCCGACCAACTGCTCGACGTTCTGCACCGAGGCGCCGGTCTCCGCGGCGGTGCCGGTCAGCTTGCCGCCGGTGGCCGCGGAGAGCTGGCCGGCCAACGCGTTGCCGACCACGTAGTAGACGCCGGTGGCGTTGCCGGTGGCGATGCCGACCCGGGTGTTCTCGGTGACCTTGCAGGTGACCTCGCTGGAGGCGTCGTCCTTGGCCGCGCCGTCCTGACGGCCCCCGCATCCGGCGGCACCCGCCGCGACAAGGGCCAGCGCGCCCACCCCCGCGGCGATCCGCACGTCGATCCGTCTCACAATCTTTCCTCCCCCTGGTTCGCCGGTGATGTCGACGGCGCGTCGGCCCGGCCGGCGGCGCCGCGTCGTACGAGCACAACCGCCACCGTCGCGGCGGCCAGGACGGCGCCGACCGTGACGGGTACGGGTTCCAGCCAGAGCAGCGCCAGGCCGGCGAGTGCGCCGAGCAGCCGCTCCGGCGGGCCGGCCGGGCCGACGCCGGGCAGCCAGCCGCCCGCCGCGACGGCCAGCACGGCGACGCTGAGCGCAACGACCGCTCCGGCCACGGCGATCCGCCCCGGGCCGCCGATGCCGAGCAGCCCGAGGCCGGCTGGGGTGATCACGAAGGCGATCGGGATGAGGTAGGCCGGCAGGGCGTACCGGAGGGTCTGCCACATGGTCGGCACCAGCCGGCCGCCGGTGACCGCGGCGGCGGCGACCGCCGCGAGCGCGGTCGGCGGGGAGGCCTCGGACAGGACCGCGAAGTAGAAGACGAACATCGCCGCGGCGGGCGCGGCGACGCCCAGGTTGAGCAGGGCCGGGCCGATGATCACCCAGCCGATCACGAACGACGCGGTGACCGGCACGGCCAGGCCGAGCAGGCTGAGCGCGATCGCGGCGAGCAGCGCGGTGAGCGCCAGCACCACCGCCGGGTCCGAGCTGACCGCCTGCGCCCCGCCGACCAGCAGCGCGGCCGCCTGCGGGCCGAGGCCGGTCTTGGTGGTGGTCGCCGTGATGATGCCCGCGGCGGCGCAGACCGCGGTCACTGCGAGCACCCCGCGCACGCCGCCGCTGAGCGCGGCCACCAGGCGGGCGGGGGTGAGCCGGTGCCGCCGGTCCAGGAAGGACAGCGCGGCGGCCAGGAGGGTGGCGGCCACTACGGCCCGCGTCGCGGACATGCCGAGCGCGAGCAACACGATGATCACGAGCAGCGAGAGGAAGTGGTAGCCGAAGCGGGCCAGCAGCCGCCAGGCAGAGCCGGTGTCGATCACCACCGGGCGCACGCCGGAGCGCCGGGCGTCGATCTCGACCGAGAGCAGAATGCCGAGGTAGTAGAGGACCGTCGGGACGGTCGCCCAGCCGAGCACCTGGAGGTACGACACGCCCAGGTATTCGGCGATGATGAAGGCCGCCGCGCCGAGGGTGGGTGGGGAGAGGATCGCCCCCACGCCCGCGGCGGCCAGCATGCCGCCGGCGCGCTCGGCCGGGTAGCCGGCCCGGCGCAGGATCGGCCAGGTCACCGCGCCGATGCTCACCGTCGTCGCGGCACCCGATCCGGAGACGGTGCCGAGCAGGAAACCGGAGGCGACGGCGGTGCGCCCGGCGGCCGTCCGGGAGCGCCGGAAGGCGGCGGCGGAGAGCTCCACGAAGAATCGGCCCGCCCCGGAGAGGTCCAGCACCGCGCCGTAGATGGTGAAGAGCACGATGTACGAGGCCGCGACGTCCAGCGGCGTCCCGTAGAAGCCGCTGTCGGAGTTGTAGAAGGCGTCGACGAGTTGGCCGAAGTCGAGGCCGGCGTGGGCCACCGGCCAGGACTGCGGCAGCAGCCCGCCGTAGTAGCCGTAGGCCAGAAAGAGCAGGCAGACCGCGGGGAGGATCCACCCGGTGGTGCGCCGGCACGCCTCCAGCAGCAGGAGCAGCAGCACGGTGCCCATCGCGACGTCCAGCGGGACGAGCAGGCCCTGCCGGTCGAGGAACGCGTCGTACCCCCCACCGCCGGCGCCGAGGGTGACCGGTAGCACCGGGTAGAGGCAGCTCACCAGCGCCGCGACGGCGAGCGCCCGGTCGGCCGGGGTGGGCCCCTGCGCCGCCCGGCCCGCCGCCGTGCCGGCCCCCGTAGCCGCCCCGTCGGCCGGTACGGCGGGCCCGTCGGCCGATGCGCCGGGGGCGTCGGCCGTCGGGCGGTGCCGGCGGGGCAGTCGCAGGTCCGCCGGGTACGCGAGGAAGACCATCGGCAGAATGCCGGTCAGGAAGATGATCAGGTAATACTTGCTGCCCTGCGGGAGCGGGAAGAAGACCTGCCAGAGCGCGAGCAGTGCGATCGCCAGCGTCGCCCCGGTGAACAGCAGCCCGATCGGTCCGGAAAGGACGCGCCCCGGTTTCTCGTCCTCGAAGCGGGCGGCGAGTTCGCGGGTGTCGGAGTGGGCGCTGGTCGGCCCGTCGTCGGCCCAGGCAGGGTCGCCGACCGCTGCGTCGTCCGGCGGTAGGGCGACCAGGGCGGCGTTGGGCGCAGGCGTCGCCTCGCGGGAGCTGGCAGGCCGGGGCCGCGGGGGAGAGCCGTCGGAGGAACGAACGGGCGACACGAGGGGAACATACGCGAAATCCGTACACCACGCATTGCCCCTCGTGATTGCGGCAAGTCATGGAAATCGGCTGGCAGTCACTCAGCGCACCCGTTTGTCGGGCTGACTTCCCCGCCGCAGTCCGCGCAAAAATCCGGAGCGAGCTTCCCGCGTCGCGCGAGTCCGAACAGGACCTTTCCACTATGAGCCGGATTCGCCCCGACGGTCGGCTCCCGGCGAGACCGTCAGGTCGCTCACGCGGCGTAGCGGACAGCACTCCGCGTGGTGTCGTGGGTGCCGCGCGTCCGCGGCGACTAATCCGGTCGAAGCTGTCGGACCCGGCGGCTAGGGTCGGCCGGTGACCACTGCTCAACCACTCATCCAGGCTCGGGGGCTGGTGAAGCGGTTCGGCGACTTCACCACCGTCGACGGCATCGACGTCGAGGTGCGACCCGGCGAGGCGTTCGGCTTCCTCGGGCCGAACGGCGCCGGCAAGTCCTCCACCATGCGCATGGTCGGCTGCATCTCCCCGCCGAGCGGCGGGGAGCTGCGCATCCTCGGCATGGACCCGGTCCGGGACGGCCCGGCGATCCGGGCCGGGCTGGGCGTCTGCCCCCAGCTGGACAACCTGGACCCGGAGCTGACCGTCCGGGAGAACCTGACCACCTACGCCCGCTACTTCGGCATTCCCCGCCGGGTGGCCCGCGAGCGCGCGGCCGAGCTGCTCGACTTCGTCCAGCTCGCCGAGCGGGCCGACAGCAAGGTCGAGCCACTCTCCGGCGGCATGAAGCGCCGGTTGACCATCGCCCGCGCGCTGGTCAACAACCCGGAGATCGTCCTGCTCGACGAGCCCACCACGGGGCTCGACCCGCAGGCCCGGCACCTGGTCTGGGAGCGGCTGTTCCGGCTCAAGCAGCAGGGCGTCACCCTGGTGCTCACCACCCACTACATGGACGAGGCCGAGCAGCTCTGCGACCGCCTCGTGGTGATGGACGGCGGTCGGATCGTGGCCGAGGGCTCGCCCCGCGCCCTGATCGAGCAACACTCCACGCGGGAGGTGGTGGAGCTGCGCTTCGCCGCCGACTCGCAGGA
Source organism: Micromonospora sp. GCM10011541 (assembly GCF_042650725.1). Taxonomy (NCBI): domain Bacteria; kingdom Bacillati; phylum Actinomycetota; class Actinomycetes; order Micromonosporales; family Micromonosporaceae; genus Micromonospora; species Micromonospora sp. GCM10011541. Next base: position 511,996 of record NZ_JBHSBP010000010.1, on the reverse strand, counting down.
GGCGTTCGCCGGCAAGCTCGACGGGCTGGGGGAGCGGGTCGAGGTGCTGCCCGACCGGATCCTGCTCTACGTCGCCGACGGCGACGCGGCGGTCGCCGAGGTCACCGCGCTCGGCCTCGTCCCGGCCAGCGTCCTGGTCCGGCGCAGCAGCCTGGAGGACGTGTTCCTGCACCTCACCGGCCGGACGTTGGTGGACTGACGGCCTATGGACCGTCGTAGGGTGGCGGGCGGTCTGTCGTACCCGGGAGGTAGGAAGGCCGTGGTGGGCGGAGAGCGGGGGTGGTGGACGTGAGCGTGGCGGGGCGGGTCCGGCCGGCGTTGCCGCGGGTGCCGGCGCTGGCGGTGCTCGCGCACTACCTGGTGGGCTATCGGCGGACCTGGCGGGCGGGGGTCTTCTCGTCCTTCCTGCTGCCGGTGCTCACCGTGGTCGGCTTCGGCTTCGGCGTCGGGGCGTACGTCGACCAGGGCGTCGGCGGCGTGCGTTACCTCGACTGGCTGGTGCCGGGCCTGATCGCCTCCACCGCGATGCAGGTCGCGATCGGCGAGTCGACCTGGCCGGTGCTGAGCAACTTCCGCTGGATCAAGACCTACTTCGCCCAGTCCGCGGCGCCGCTGCGGGTGGGGGACATCCTCGCCGGCCACCTCGCCTTCGTGCTGTTCCGGGCGTTCACCAGCACGGCCGCGTTCCTGCTGGTGACCGCGCTGTTCGGGGCGGTGCGCTCGCCGTGGGCGGTGGCCGTGCTGCCGGTGGTGCTGCTGCTCAGCCTGGCGGTCGCCGCGCCGACCTTCGCGTTCAGCGCCTGGGCGCCGAGCGACAGCTATCTTGCGCTGCTGTTCCGTTTCGCGGTGATCCCGATGACGCTCTTCGCCGGGGTGTTCTTCCCGGTCGAGTCGCTGCCGTCGGGGCTGCGCCAGCTGGCGTACGCGACGCCGCTCTGGCACGGGGTGGACCTCTGTCGGGCGGCCACGCTCGGGGTGGCGCCGCAGTGGTCCGTCCCCGGTCACCTGCTCTACCTCGCCGCCTGGGCGATCGCCGGTTGGCTGCTGGCCCGGCGCGCGTTCCGCCGCGAGCTCGTCGTCTAGGGGAGGGGTGTCGTGGTCGGTCTCGTCCTGCCCCGGCTGGTCAGCTTCGAGGGAGCGCCCCGCCGGTCGGCCTCGGTCGCCGAGCGCAACCTCGCGGCGCTGAAGAGCGCCTACTGGCTCGTGCTCATCTCCGGCTTCCTGGAGCCGGTGCTCTACCTCTTCTCCATCGGCATCGGGGTGGGGGCGCTGGTCGGCGACCTCACCCTCCCGGGCGGCCGGGTCGTCTCGTACGCCGGGTTCGTCGCGCCGGCGATGCTGGCCTCGTCGGCGATGACCGGCGCGCTGGCGGAGACCACCTTCAACTTCTTCGGGAAGATGAAGTACATGAAGCTGTACGACGGGATCATCGCGACCCCGGTGCAGCCGTTCGAGATCGCCCTCGGCGAGTTGGGCTGGGCGATGATCCGGGGCTCGCTCTACTCGGCGGCCTTCCTGGTCGTCATGGTGGTGATGGACCTGACCAGCGTGGGCCGGGCGGTGACCGCGTTCCCGGCCGCGGTGCTGGTCGGCTTCGCGTTCGGCGCGCTCGGCATGGCCGTCGCCACGTTCATGCGCAGCTGGCAGGATTTCGACCTGATGGGCTCCGCCCAGTTCACCCTCTTCCTCTTCTCCGGCACCTTCGTTCCGGCCGAGGCGTATCCGGCCGTGTTGCGCTGGGTGGTCGAGCTGACCCCGCTCTACCGGTCGGTGCACCTGATCCGGGGCATCTCCGTCGGGGCGACCGGCTGGTCGTGGCTGCTCGACGTGGCGTATCTGCTGGTCCTGACCGGGGTGGGGCTGTTGGTGGCATCCCGACGGATGGGGAGGTTGCTCTACAAGTAGCTGGTTAATCACCGGCTCTCGCGGGGCATGTGCAGGGCGACGCCGACGACGAGGGAGTGGCGATGGCCTCCGACGAGACTTCCGCCCGCAGCGGGCGCGACCGTGCCGACCGCGGAGAACCCGCCGCGGCCCGTGGCGGTGACCGGGCGGGCCGGGAGGCCGGCCGTGGGCGCAACCGCGGGCCGGTCGGTCCGGACGACGGGCCGGAGAGCCCGACCGAGCTGCCGGGCGCCGGGTGGAAGGCCGCGCTGAAGCGCACGGTCAGGGAGTTCCAGGAAGACAGCCTGACCGACTGGGCCGCCGCGCTCACCTACTAGGGGGTGCTCTCGATCTTCCCGGGCGTGCTGGTGCTCATCTCGGTGCTCGGCCTGCTCGGCACCCGCGCCACCGAGGGGGTCAAGGACACCGTCAACCAGGCCGTGCCTCAGGAGAACATCCGCGAGATCATCGAGACCGCGATCGAGCAGGCGGGCGCCTCCGGCGGCCTGGCCAGCATCGCCGCGATCATCGGTCTGCTCGCCGCCTTCTGGTCGGCCTCCGGCTACATCGCCGCCTTCATGCGCGCCTCCAACACCATCTACGACGTGCCGGAGGGGCGGCCGATCTGGAAGACCCTGCCGATCCGGCTCGGGGTGACCGCCCTGGTCGGCGTGCTGCTGCTGGCCGCCGCGGTGATCGTGGTCTTCACCGGCGGCCTCGCCGAGCAGGTCGGCAGCGCGATCGGGCTGGGCTCGACGGCCGTGACGGTGTGGAACATCGCCAAGTGGCCGGTGCTGCTGATCCTGGTGAGCCTGATGTTCGCGATCCTCTACTGGGCCTCGCCGAACGCGCGGCACGGTGGTTTCCGCTGGGTCAGCCCCGGCGGCGTGCTGGCGGTGGTGATCTGGCTGGTGATCTCCGGCCTCTTCGCCCTCTACGTCAGCAACTTCGGCTCGTACAACAAGACCTACGGGGCGCTGGCCGGCGTGATCATCTTTCTGGTCTGGCTCTGGTTGAGCAACATCGCGATCCTGCTCGGCGCGGAGTTCGACGCCGAGCTGGAGCGCGGGCGCGCCATCGAGGCCGGGCACCCGGCCGAGGAGGAGCCCTACGTCGAGCTGCGCGACGACCGCAAGCTGAAGAAGAAGCGCAACGCCCGTCGCTGATCCGACCCCGTCGACCGCCCCGCCCCGCCGCGCCCGTCGCGGCGGGGCGGTCGCACGTCCATCGTCCGGTGCCCGCCCGGTTCGCCGGGCCGGGTCCGGGAGATCGGCTCCGGGTCGGCGAGGTGGCGGTGTCGGCGGATCGCGCCATCTCGCCGATCCGGCGTCGATCGTCGTGCCGGCCGCCCCGCCGACGGGCGGCGGTGGGGTGAGCTGGGCCGGAACCGCCCGCTTTTCGTGATCCACTACGCGCTTTTGCTCAGATGGACAAAAGTTTGGGTCGGATCGCGCTGAAGCTATGGACATGCGGCCCGGAAGGCTCCTACTGTGTCGGACACGACACGTCGCCGTTGCGTCGATGTGAACGACTCCGATGCGGAGGTGAGTCCCGGTGCGGACGGTGGACCCCCTGCACGTACGGCTGCTGCGGTTGCTCCGGGACGAGGGAGCGGTGTCCCGGGCGGAGCTCGGCGACCGGTTGCAGATGCCGCGCCCCCGCCTCCTCGCCGAGCTGGAACGGCTGGTCGGCCTCGGCTACGTCGCCGAGGCGGGGCTGGCCGCGTCCCGCGGTGGCCGGCGCTCCACCCTGGTCGAGCTGAGCCCGCACCTGCGCTTCGCCGCGGTCGACCTGGGCGCCAGCTCGATCGACGTCGAGGTGGTCAACGGCCGCCTCGAACCGGTGGCCGCCTACACCGAGCCGGCAGACATCCGCTCCGGCCCGAAGGTGACCCTCCAGCGGGTCAACGAGCTGCTGCACAAGGCCAAGGTGGACGGCGCGTACGAGCGGCTCGACTCGGTCGGCATCGGCGTGCCGGGGCCGGTGAGCTTCCGCGACGGCGTGCCGGTCTCGCCGCCGATCATGCCGGGCTGGGACCGCTTCCCGGTCCGCGAGCTGCTCACCCGGGAGCACGGCTGCCCGGCGGTGGTCGACAACGACGTCAACATCATGGCGATCGGCGAGCGGCACGGCGGGGTCGCCCACTCGGTGGACGACTTCCTGTTCATCAAGATCGGCACCGGGATCGGCTGCGGCATCTACCTCAGCGGCGAGGTGTACCGCGGCACCGACGGGTGCGCCGGGGACATCGGCCACATCCAGGTCGATGCGAACGGTCCGATGTGCTCCTGCGGCAACCTGGGCTGCCTGGAGGCGCTGTTCAGCGGCGCCGCGCTGGCCAAGGAGGCGACCGCGGCGGCCCGCGCCGGCATCTCCCCGGCGCTCGCCGAGCGGCTCGACGCCCGGGGCGCGCTGACCGCGCTGGACGTCGCGCAGGGGGCGGCCGAGGGGGACGTCACCTGCATTCAGCTCATCCGCGACGGCGGCCGGCGGGTCGGCGGCGTGCTGGCCGGGCTGGTGAGCTTCACCAACCCGTCGATGATCGTGATCGGCGGCGGGCTCGCCCAGCTCGGGCACATCCTGCTCGCCGAGATCCGCAGCGTGGTCTACCGCCGGTCGCTGCCGCTGGCCACCGGCAACCTGCCCGTCGTCCTGTCCGAGCTCGGCCCGCGCGCCGGGGTCGCGGGGGCGGCCGTGCTCGCCAGCGACCTGGCCTTCGGGGAGGCGTCATGACCGCGAGGAGCGAGCCGGGCCTGCGAGCCCCGCAGCCGCGAGCCGGGGAGGCGTCATGACCGCGCGCGACGACGATCCGGTCGTCCCGGGCGCCGGTCCGGCCGGGGACACGGGGGAATCGGCCGACCGGGACGGACCGCCGACGAGCAGGAGCGAGGAGGCCGTCGTGACGAGGACGCCGCTGGTGGAGGCCCCCGCGGACACCGTCGCGGGGGAGGTGGTCCTGCGCCTCACCGACGTGGTCAAGACCTTCCCCGGCGTACGCGCGCTGGACGGGGTGCAGCTGGAGGTGCGGGCGGGCGAGGTGCACTGCCTGCTCGGGCAGAACGGCGCCGGCAAGTCCACCCTGATCAAGGTGCTCTCCGGGGTGCACCGGCCGGACTCCGGCGAGGTCCACTGGCGGGGCGAGCCGGCGGCTTTCGCCAGCCCGCAGGCCGCGATGCGGGCCGGGATCGCCACCATCTACCAGGAGCTTGACCTGGTCGAGGACCTGTCGGTCGCGGAGAACGCCTTCCTCGGCCACGAGCCGCGCCGGTTCGGGTTCGTCCGCCGCGGCCGGATGGCCCGCCGCACCCGGGAGATCCTCGGCCGCCTCGGCCACCCGGAGATCCCGCCGAATCGGATGGTCCGGGCGCTGCCCGCCGCCGGCAAGCAGGTCGTCAGCATGGCGCGGGCGCTCTCCCACGAGGCCCGACTGATCATCATGGACGAACCGAGCGCCGTGCTGGCCCACGACGAGGTGGGCAACCTGTTCCGGATCATCCGGGAGCTGACCGCGCAGGGCATCGCGGTCATCTACATCTCGCACCGGCTGGAGGAGATCCGCGAGATCGGCGACCGGGTGACCGTACTCAAGGACGGCCGGACCACGGCGGCGAACCTGCCGGCGCGCGACACCCCGACCCGCGACCTGGTCGCCCGGATGACCGGCCGGAGCATCGAGTACGTCTTCCCGGACCGCCCCGCCGCGGACCCGGCGGGCGCCGAGCTGCTGCGGGTGGACGGCCTCACCCGGTCCGGCGAGTTCGCCGACGTCTCGCTGACCGTGCGGGCCGGCGAGATCGTCGGGGTCGCCGGGCTGGTCGGCTCGGGCCGCTCCGAGCTGCTGGAGACCATCTACGGCGCCCGCCGCGCGCAGGCCGGCACGGTCCGGATGGGCGGCCGGACGCTGCGGCCCGGCAGCGTCGGCGCGGCGGTGCGGGCCGGCATGGGGATGGCCCCGGAGGAGCGCAAGAGCCAGGCGCTGCTGCTCGGCGAGTCGATCTACCGCAACGTCACCCTGGCGACCTTCGGCCGGTACGCCCGGCTCGGCTTCACCGACACCGGACGGGAGCGGGCCGAGGCGGACCGGATCGCCGACTCCCTGGAGCTGCGGCCCCGCGACGTCCGGCGGCCGGTGCGCACCCTGTCCGGTGGCAACCAGCAGAAGGTGGTGGTCGGGCGCTGGCTGCTCGGCGACACCCGGCTGCTGCTGCTCGACGAGCCGACCCGGGGCGTGGACGTGGGGGCCCGGGCCGAGCTGTACCAGGTCATCCGGCAGTTGGCCGCGCGGGGCGTCGGCGTGCTGCTGGTCTCCAGCGAGGTGCCCGAGGTGCTGGGGCTGGCCGACCGGGTCCTGGTGATGCGGGAGGGCCGGGTGGTCCGCGAGGCCCCGGCCGGCGAACTCGACGAGAACACCGTGCTCGACCTCGTCATGGCGGGGTCCCTCATGGAAGGTGCGCCGGCATGAGCGAGCGCAGCGAGCGAATCGACGTGTGGACGGAGGCGGCGGCATGAGCGAGATGAGTCCCACGGCGACGCCGGAGCGGCCGGCGGACCTGCCGGCGCAGTCGCCGCCGGTGGATCCGGCGGAGACCGCGGCGGCGACCGCGAAGTCGGACGCGCCCGGCCGGCTCTCCTGGTGGCGGGGCGACGGCGGGGAGGGCGCGAAGCGCAACCTGGGCCTGCTGGCGACCCTGGTGGTGCTCGTCGTCATCGGCATCCTCACCCGGCCCGACCTGTACGGGAACGCGAGCTGGGTGTGGGGCAACACGCTCACCATCCTCAAGCTCGCCTCGGTGGTCGGCGTGGTCACCGTCGGGATGACCTTCGTGATCATCGGCGGCGGCATCGACCTGTCGGTCGGCGCGATCGTCGCCCTGGCCGGCGTCTGGGCCACCACGGTCGCCACCCAGAGCTACGGCGCCGGCGGCATGATCTTCAGTGCCCTCACCGTCGGGTTGGCCGTCGGCGTGGTCAACGGCCTGCTCGTCTCGTACGGGCGGCTGGTGCCCTTCATCGCCACGCTCGCCATGATGGTCGCTGCCCGGGGGCTCGCCGCCGAGATCTCCGACAAGCAGACCCAGGTCTCGAACAACAGCTTCATCAACGGCATCGCCAGCACCGAACTGCTCGGCATCCCGCTGCTGGTCTACATCCTCGCCGCGGTGGTGGTCGCCGGTTGGGTGCTGCTCAACCGGACCACCTTCGGCCGCCGCACCGTCGCGGTCGGCGGCAACCCGGAGGCCGCCCGGCTCGCCGGCATCAACGTCCGGCGGCACACGCTGTACCTCTACGCGCTGTCCGGCCTCTGCTGCGGCATCGCCGCGGTCATGCTGACCGCGCAGGCCACCTCCGCGCAGGCGGCGATGGCGAACCTCTACGAGCTGGACGCGATCGCCGCCGCCATCATCGGCGGGACGCTGCTCAGCGGCGGGCGGGGCACCATCATCGGTTCCCTGCTCGGGGTGGTCATCTTCTCCACCATCACCAACCTCTTCGCCATCAACGGCCTCTCCACGGAGGCCCAGAACATGGTCAAGGGCGGCATCATCGTGGCCGCCGTCCTGATCCAGCAGGTGCAGTTCCGGAGCCTCACCCAGTTCCTCGGCCGCAACCGGGCCACCACCACCTGACCCACCGCACACCGGCGGCCACCTCGACAGCGACGGTGGCCGGGACCAGCACACCCATTTTCACCCCACCACCTCATCCATGGAGGTCGTCATGACCCAGCACAGTCGCGACCTGTCGCGCCGCCGGCTGCTGTTCGGCGGGGCCGCGCTCTCCGCCGGCGTCGTGCTCGCCGGCTGCACCAGCAACGAGGCGACGCCGACCGAGGCGCAGACCAAGGCCGCCGCAACCGGTGGCAACGCCGAGCCGGGCAAGAAGGTGACCATCGGCTTCTCCGCCCCGGCCGCCGACCACGGCTGGATCGCCGCCATCACCAACAACGCCAAGGCGCAGGCCGGGGCGTACTCCGACGTGGAGTTCAAGAGCGTGGAGGCCGGCGCGGACGCGGCGGCCCAGCGCGCCGCGCTGTCCACCCTGATCTCCCAGAAGCCGGACGTGATCGTGCTGCTGCCGCACGACGGCAAGGAGCTGAACGCGTTCGGCCTGGAGGCGATGAAGGCCGGCATCCCCGTGGTCAACCTGGACCGGGCCTTCCCCGACCCCAAGGCCTACCGCCTGCAGATCAAGGGTGACAACTACGGCATGGGGGTGGCCGCCGCCACCTACATCGTCGAGCAGCTCAAGGCCAAGGGGGTCAGCAACCCGGTGATCGGTGAGATCCCCGGCATCGACTCGCTGGAGCTGACCCAGGAACGCTCCAAGGGCTTCGCCGACACCCTCGCCGCGAACGGCCTGCGGGTGGCCAACCGCCGCCCGGCCGAGTTCACCGCCGACTCCGGCCAGCAGGCGGCCACCGGCTTGTTCCAGGCGCTGCCGAAGCTCGACGCGCTCTGGAACCACGACGACGACCAGGGCATCGGTGTGCTCGCCGCGGTCAACCAGGCCAACCGCAAGGAGTTCTTCATGGTCGGCGGCGCCGGCTCGAAGAAGGCGATGGAGGACATCCAGGCCGACAACACGGTGCTCAAGGCCACCGTCACCTACAGCCCGTCGATGGCCTCCTCGGCCATCTCCCTGGCCCGCCTCATCGGTCAGGGGAAGGGCATGTCCGACCTGGTGGAACTCCAGGTTCCGAAGGAGATCGTGCTCGCCTCCGAGACGATCACCAAGGAGAACGCGGGCAACTACCTGAAGCTCGGGTTCTGACACACGGGGGGAGACCCACCTTGTCCACTCACGACAGACACCTGCGGGTCGGCATGGTCGGCTACGCGTTCATGGGCGCCGCGCACTCCCAGGCGTGGCGCACCGTGAACCGGGTGTACGACCTGCCGGCGCGGGTCCGGATGTCGCTCATCTGCGGGCGGGACGCCGGAAAGGTGGCCGACGCCGCCGACCGGCTCGGCTGGGAGGGGCACACCACCGACTGGCGGCGGCTGGTCGAGTCCGACGAGATCGACGTGGTCGACATCTGCACGCCGGGTGACAGCCACTGCGAGATCGCGATCGCCGCGCTGGCCGCCGGCAAGCACGTGCTCTGCGAGAAGCCGCTGGCCAACACCGTCGAGGAGGCCCGGCTGATGGCGGCCGCCGCCGCCCGGGCCCGGGCCGACGGGGTACGCGCCATGTGCGGGTTCAACTACCGCCGGGTGCCGGCGGTCACCATGATGCGGCAGCTGGTCGCCGACGGACGGCTCGGTGTGATCCGGCACGTCCGGGCGGCGTACCTGCAGGACTGGATCGTGGACCCGCAGTTCCCGCTGGTCTGGCGGTTGCAGAGGGACAGGGCGGGCTCCGGCGCGCTCGGCGACATCGGCGCGCACATCATCGACCTCACCCAGTACGTGACCGGGCAGCGGATCAGCGGGGTCAGCGCGCTGACCGAGACCTTCGTCAAGGAGCGGCCGTTGCCGGCCGGGTCGAGCGGCCTGGCCGCCCACGCGGACGGCAACGGCCGGGCCACCGGCACGGTCACCGTCGACGACGCGGCGGTCTTCGTCGCCCGGCTCGACGGCGGCGCGCTGGCCACGTACGAGGCGAGCCGGTTCGCCACCGGCCGCAAGAACGCGCTCCGGGTGGAGATCAACGGCTCGCTCGGCAGCGTGGTGTTCGACCTGGAACGCCTCAACGAGCTGGAGTTCTACGACGCCACCCGGCCCGCCGCCGAGCAGGGTTTCACCCGGATCCTGGTGACCGAGGGGGAGCACCCGTACATGTCGGCCTGGTGGCCGCCGGGCCACATCATCGGCTACGAGCACTCCTTCACCCACCAGATGCGGGACTTCGTCGAGGCGGTCGCCACCGGCATCGACCCGACCCCCTCCTTCGCCGACGCGTTGCAGGTCCAGCTCGTGCTGGACGCGGTGACCCGCTCGGCGGAGCTGGGCTCCTCCTGGACGGAGGTGGAGCCGGCCGTGGCGGCCGAGCTGGCCGCCTGACCCGTCGCGGCGCCGGCCGACCCGCCGGCGCCGCCCGATCGACTTTCCGGAGCCGGCCGGCGAGGGACCGGCCGCGGTTGCGCCCCGCGGCGGGGACGAGGCCGGCCCCGGAGGGCGTGCCACCGGAGCTGCTCCGGTGCGGCACGAGCAGCACGGCCGTCCGGTGCGGCCGGACCGGGATTCCCCGGCCGCACCGGCGGACGCGTACCACCCGGCGACGCGGGGCAGGCAGGACCGGGACGCCGACCGACCCGGCCTGCCAGCCCCGTCCGCCCACACCCGCCCGGGACCCCGTCCGGCGCGCTGCCGCCGACTTCGCCGCCGGACCCGGGCGCAACCCCGGGACGCCACGGGCGGACGGGGCCCATCCGCACATTGACGACCAGCGAGATCTCGGCACGGAGGTTCCACGGGAAGGAGCACGATGCGTACGGGTATCTGGCTGATGGGGGCGCGCGGCTCGGTCGCGACCACCAGCATCGTCGGGGCGCTCGCCCTCCGGGCCGGGCTCACCGGCCCGACCGGCTGCGTCACCGAGCTGCCCGAGCTGCGGGGTCCGGCCCTGCCGGCCTTCGCCGATCTCGTTCTCGGCGGCCACGACGTGGTGGCGACCCCGCTGATCAAGCGGGCCGAGGCGCTGGCCACCGCGGGCGTGCTGCCCGGCCGGCTGGTCGACACCCTCGCCGGGGAACTGGACGAGGTCGAGCGGGCGCTGCGCCCCGCCCCGGCCGGGGGCACCCAGGCCGACCGGGCCGCCGCCGTCGCGCGGGACCTGACCGACTTCCGGGACCGGCACGGGCTGGACCGGGTGGTGGTGGTCAACGTCTGCGCCACCGAGCCGGCCGCCGTCGCGCACCCGGCGCACGCCGACCTGGTGGCCCTGCGGGCCGCGCTGGCCGGCCCTGACGAGGTGCTGCCGCCCAGCTCGCTGTACGCGTATGCGGCGTTCACCGCCGGCTGCCCGTACGTCGACTTCACACCGTCCACCGGGGCCCGGCTGCCGGCGCTCGCGGCGCTGGCCGCGGAGCGTGGCCTGCCGTACGCGGGGCACGACGGCAAGACCGGGGAGACGCTGGTCAAGTCGGTGCTGGCACCGATGTTCGCGATGCGGCACCTGGCCGTCCGGTCCTGGTCCGGGGTGAACCTGCTCGGCGGCGGGGACGGCGCGAACCTGGCCGATCCGGCGGCGAACGCGGCCAAGGTGGCCAGCAAGCAGCGGGTGCTCGGCGAGACGCTCGGCTACCTGCCGCAGGGCGACACCCGGATCGACCATGTCGAGGAGCTGGGCGACTTCAAGACCGCCTGGGACCTGATCACCTTCGCCGGCTTCCTGGGCACCGGGATGCGGATGGAGTTCACCTGGCACGGCTGCGACTCCGCGCTGGCCGCCCCGCTGGTGCTCGACCTGGCCCGGCTCACCGCCGCCGCGCACGCCGCCGGGCGGCGCGGCCCCCTCCCCGAGCTGGCCTTCTTCTTCAAGGACCCGCTCGACGCCCCGACCCACTCGCTCGTCGAGCAGTGGGCCCTGCTGCGCGACCTCGTCGCCGGCCTGCACCGGGGAGGCGCCGATGGCCAGCCTCGCTGACCTCGCCGAACTGGTCCGGGCGCCGGCCGCGCTCTCCGTACCCGGGGACGTGCTGGCGGGCGCGGCGGCGGCCGGCGTCCTGGACCGCCGGACGCCGGCGCTGGCCGGGGCGTCGGTGCTGCTCTACTGGGCCGGCATGGCGGCCAACGACTGGGCCGACCGCCGCCTGGACGCGGTGGAGCGGCCGGAGCGGCCGATCCCCTCCGGCCGGGTGAGCCCGCCGGCCGCGCTCGGGCTCGCCGCCGGCCTCACCGCCGCCGGGCTCGCCCTGGCCACCGCCGCCGGGGGCCGGCGGGCGGCGGCCGTCGCGGTGCCGCTCGCCACCGCCATCTGGGGGTACGACCTGCTGGCCAAGAACACCGCGGCCGGTCCCGCCGTGATGGCCGCCTGCCGGGGCCTGGACGTGCTGCTCGGCACCACCTCCGCCGGCCCGGCTCCGGCCGGCCGCCGCGCCGGCGGCTCGGCGGGAACCCGCCTGGCCCGGGCGCTGCCGGCGGCGCTGACCGTGGCCGCGCACACCTGGACGGTCACCGAGCTGTCCCGCCGCGAGGTCACCGGCACCGACCGGCGGCTGCCCCGGGCCACCCTCGCCGGCACCGCCGTCGTGGCGGCGACCGCGCTGGGCCGGGCCGACCCGGTCCCGGTCGCGCTCGCCGCCGGCTACGCCACCCGGTACGGCGCCGCGCAGGCCAGGGTGGTGGCCGACCCGTCGCCCGGCCGGGTCCGGGCCGCGGTCGCCGCCGGCATCACCGGCCTGCCCGCGTTGCAGGGCGCGCTGACCGCCCGGGCCGGCGCCCGGCTGCTCGGCCTGGCCGTCGCGGCCGCCGCCCCGCTCGGGCGCCGTCTCGCCCGGTTGGTGTCGCCGACATGACCGGGCGCGCGGCACCGGGGCCGGCCGGAGCGACCGACGTGCCGCTCCGCCCGACCGGGCTGCGATTCGGCTACGGGACCAACGGCTTCGCCAACCACCGGCTGCTCGACGCGCTGGCGGTCATCGCCGACCTCGGCTACCACGGGGTGGCGCTCACCCTGGACCACGACCACCTGGACCCGTTCGCGCCCGGGCTGGCCCGCCGGGTCGCCGCCGTGCACCGCCGGCTGGCCGCGCTCGGCCTGGCCACGGTGGTCGAGACCGGGGCCCGCTACCTGCTCGACCCGTGGCACAAGCACGCCCCGACGCTGCTGCACGACGACCCGGCCCGGCGGGTCGACTTCCTCCGCCGGGCGGTGCGGATCGGCGCCGACCTGGGCGCCGAGGCGGTCTCGTACTGGGCCGGGGTACGCCCGCCGGAGGTCCCGGCGGCCGTCGCGTGGGACCGGCTGGTGGCCGGCTGCGCCACCGTCTGCGCCGAGGCGGAGGCCGCGGGCGTGCCGCTCGGCTTCGAGCCGGAGCCCGGAATGCTGGTCGAGGACATCGCCGGCTGGCGGCGGCTGCGGGCCGCGCTCGACGCGCCACCCGCATTCGGCATCACCCTCGACATCGGACACTGTCGCTGCCTGGAGCCGACGCCGGTGCCGGACTGCGTGGCGGCGGTCGCCGACCACCTGGTCAACGTGCAGATCGACGACATGCGCCGGGGCGTGCACGAGCACCTCGAGTTCGGCACCGGTGAGATCGACTTCCCGCCGGTGCTGCGCGCCCTCGCCGACGCCGGCTACCGCGGCCTGGTCGCGGTGGAACTGCCCCGGCACTCGCACGCCGCACCGACCGTGGCCGCCGGCTCGATCGAGTTCCTGCACGCCGCCGCCCGGGCGGCCGAGAAGGGCGGCGGCGCACCACGTACCTGAGAGGGGAGACGGCATGACACCCGACCGACTGCGCGCCGCATTGCGGGGCGTACCCGATCCGCAGTGGCTGGACGCGGCGCTGCGCCGCGTCGCGGCCGAACCCGCGGCGATCGCCCGGCTGTTCCCCGCCGCCGCGCGGCGCTGCGGGCGGGGACCGCTGCCCGACCCGCCCGGCTGGACCGCCGACGAGGCCGCCCGGGCGCTGCTGCTCACCGCGCTCCCCGCCGACCAGGCGGCGGCCACGGCGGAGACCCTCTACCGGCACGGCGACGCGGCCGAGAAGCGGGCCGTGCTGCGGGCGCTGCCGCTGCTGCCGATCGGCGCGGCCTGCGTACCGCTGCTGCACGACGCCATCCGCACCAACGACACCCGGCTGGTCGCCGCCGCCCTCGGCCCGTACGCCCGGCACCTGGAGCAGTCCGCCTGGCGGCAGGCGGTGCTCAAGTGCGTCTTCACCGGCGTACCGCTGGCGGTGGTGGACGACCTCGACGGGCGCGCGGACGGCGAACTCGGCGCGATGCTGGCCGCGCTGGCGGCCGAGCGGCACGCCGCCGGCCGGGCCATGCCCGCCGACGCCACCGACCTGCTCGACCGGCTCGGCGCCGGCTCGGACCTGACCACCGCCAGGGAGGCGTGATGCGCATCTTCGACCCGCACATCCACATGACGTCACGGACCACCGACGACTACGAGCGGATGGCCGCCGCCGGGGTACGCGCGGTGGTGGAGCCGGCGTTCTGGCTGGGTCAGCCCCGCACCAGCGCCGCCAGCTTCGTCGACTACTTCGACTCGCTGATCGGCTGGGAGCCGTTCCGGGCCGGGCAGTTCGGGGTCCGGCACCACGCCACCGTCGCGCTCAACCCCAAGGAGGCCAACGACCCGCGCTGCCACCCGGTGCTCGACCTGCTCCCGCGCTACCTGGACAAGGACGGCGTGGTGGCGGTCGGTGAGATCGGCTACGACTCGATGACGCCGGCCGAGGACGCCGCGTTCGCCGGCCAGCTCGCCCTGGCCGTCGCCCACGACCTGCCCGCCCTGGTCCACACCCCGCACCGGGACAAGGCGCGGGGCGTCGAGCGGAGCCTCGCGGTGGTCGCCGAGTCGGGCATCGAGCCGGGCCGGGTGCTGGTCGACCACCTCAACGAGGTCACCGTGAAGCTGGTCCGGGACACCGGCTGCTGGCTGGGCTTCTCCATCTACCCCGACACCAAGATGACGCCGCCGCGAATGGTCGAGCTGCTGCGGACGTACGGGACCGAGCGGATGCTGGTGAACTCGGCGGCCGACTGGGGGCGCTCCGACCCGCTGCTGACCCGGGCCACCGGCGAGGCGATGCTGCTCGCCGGCTTCACCGGGGACGACGTCGACCAGGTGCTGTGGCGCAATCCGGTGGAGTTCTACGGCCAGTCCGGCCGGCTCGACCTCAGCGACCTGGCGGCGCCCGGCGTCACCTTCGCCGGCAACTCCATCCTGCGCGGGGGCGAGTGATGCGGCTCCGGCACGCCGACGGCAGCACCGTCCACCTCGGCTACTGCACCAACGTCCACCCCGCGGAGGACCTGGCCGGGATCCTCGCCCAGCTCGACCGCTACGCGGTGCCGGTGCGCCGGGCCCTCGACGCCGACCTGCTCGGACTCGGGCTCTGGCTGGCCGCCCCGGTCGCCGCCGAGCTGGCCGCCGACCCGGCGCTGCGCCGGCGGCTGCGCACCGAGCTGACCGTACGCGGGCTGGAGGTGGTCACCCTCAACGGCTTCCCGTACGCCTCCTTCCAGGCCCCGGTGGTCAAGGGCGCGGTCTACCACCCGGACTGGACCACCGGCGACCGGCTCGCGTACACCCTGGACCTGGCCCGGGTGCTGGCCGACCTGCTCCCCGACGACGCGGCCCGGGGCTCGGTCTCCACCCTGCCGCTGGCCTGGCGGGAGCCGTGGGACGCCGACCGGGCCGACGCCGCCCGGCGCCGGCTCGCCGAGCTGGCGACCGGGCTCGCCGCGGTCGAGCGGGAGACCGGCCGGCCGATCCGGGTCGGTTTCGAACCGGAACCGGGGTGCATTGTGGAGTCCACGGGACAAGCGAGCGCGGTATTGTCAGCCATGGATACCGACCGGCTCGGGATCTGCCTCGATCTGGCGCACCTGGCGTGCGCCTGGGAGGAGCCGGCCGAGGCGCTGGGCCGGCTGGCGTCGGCCGGACTGCCGGTGGTCAAGGTGCAGGTCTCCGCCGCCGTCGAGGCGGCCGACCCGGGCGGCTCGACCGAGGCGCTGCGCCACTGGGTCGAGCCCCGCTTCCTGCACCAGACCCGCGCCGCCGGCTGCGCGTCCGCCGCCGACCCGGCCGACCCGGCGTACGCGGCCGACGACCTGGACGCCGCCCTCGACGCGCGGCTGCCCGGGGCGTGGCGGGTGCACTACCACGTGCCGCTGCACGCGCCGCCCGAGCCGCCGCTGCGCTCCACCCTGCCGGTGCTGCGGGCCGCCCTGGCCGGGCTGTTCGCCGGCCCGACCGCCGGCTGCGACCACCTCGACGTCGAGACGTACACCTGGGGGGTGCTGCCGGCGGCGCGGCGGCCGCGCACCGACCCGGAGCTGGCCGCCGGGATCGCCGCCGAGCTGGCCTTCGCCCGCGACGAGCTGGTCGCCGTCGGCCTCGCCGCCGCGACTCCGGCCGGGACGGGGGTACGGCGATGAGCCGGCGGCTGGTGGTGCTGGACGTGGTGGGGCTGACCCCGTGCCTGCTCGCGCACATGCCCCGGCTGCGGGCGGTGGCCGAGGCCGGCTTCGCCGCCGAGCTGGGCACCGTGCTGCCCGCCGTGACCTGCTCGGTCCAGTCCACCTTCCTCACCGGCGAGCCGCCCTCCGGGCACGGGATCGTCGGCAACGGCTGGTACTTCCGGGACCTCGGCGAGGTGCTGCTGTGGCGGCAGCACCACGCGCTGGTCGGCGGGGAGAAGCTCTGGCAGGCGGCCCGCCGGGTCGAGCCCGGCTACACGGTGGCGAACGTCTGCTGGTGGTACGCGATGGGCGCCGACGTGGACTGGACGGTCACCCCGCGCCCGGTCTACCACGCCGACGGTCGCAAGGAGCCGGACTGCTGGACCGACCCGCCGGAGCTGCACGACGTCCTCACCGAGGCGCTCGGCACGTTCCCGCTGTTCACCTACTGGGGGCCGGGCGCCGGGCTGCCGTCGTCCCGGTGGATCTGCCGGGCCGCCGAGCGGATCCTGGCCGACCAGGCGCCCGACCTGACCCTGGTCTACGTGCCGCACCTGGACTACGACCTGCAACGCTTCGGCCCGAACTCGCCGCGGGCCGCCGCGGCGGCGGCCGAGCTGGACGCGGTGCTCGCCCCGCTGCTCGACGCCGCGCGGGTGAAGGACGCCACGGTGGTGGCGCTGTCGGAGTACGGCATCACCGACGTGTCCCGGCCGGTGGACGTCAACCGGCTGTTGCGCGCCGAGGGACTGCTGCGGGTCTACACCCAGGCCGGCATGGAGTACCTCGACCCGTGGACGTCCCGGGCCTTCGCGGTCGCCGACCATCAGGTGGCGCACGTCTACGTCAAGGACCCGGCCGACGTGCCGGCGGTGGCGAAGCTCTGCGCCGGGCTGCCGGGGGTGGCCGAGGTGCTCGACGCCGACGGCCAGGCCGGGTACGGGCTGGACCACGACCGCTCCGGCGAACTGGTGCTGGTGGCCGAGCCGGACGCCTGGTTCACCTACTACTACTGGCTCGACGAGGCCCGCGCCCCCGACTTCGCCCGGCTGGTCGAGATCCACCGCAAGCCCGGGTACGACCCGGCTGAACTCTTCTTCGACCCGGCGGCGCCGGGCGCGGCGAAGCGCCGGGCCGCGGTGGCGCTGGCCCGTAAGAAGCTCGGCCTGCGCTACCTGATGAGCGTGGTCGGGCTGGACGTCGGCGCTCGGGCGGTCCGCGGCTCGCACGGCCGGCTGCCCGCCGACCCGGCGGACGGGCCGGTGCTGCTCTGCTCGGACCCGTCCGCCGCCCGCGACCGGCTGGCCGCGACCGACGTGAAGGCGCTGCTGCTCCAGCTCGCCGGACTGGCCCGGGAGGCGCCATGACCATAACCGTCGTACCGACCGACCCGGCCCTGCTGCGGGCGCGTTTCGACGCGGAACTCGCGGCGTTCCTGCAGCGGCGGGGGCCGGGTCGGTCGGACGGCGTTCCGGGGGCCGTTCACGCCGCCCTGCGCCGGTTCGTCCTGGCCGGTGGCAAGCGGCTGCGGCCCCTGTTCTGCTACTGGGGCTGGCGCGGTTTCGGCGGGGCGGACGGGCCACCGATCGTCGGCGCGGCGGCGGCGCTGGAGCTGTTCCACGCCTTCGCGCTGATCCACGACGACATCCTGGACGGCAGCGACCGCCGGCGCGGCCAGCCCACGGTGCACCGGCACTTCGCCGACCTGCACGCCCGGTCGGGCTGGCGGGGCGACCCCGAGGCGTACGGGCGGGGCGCCGCCCTGCTCTGCGGGAACCTCTGCATCGCCTGGTCGCAGGAGATGTTCCACGGCTGCGGCCTGGGCGCCGAGCAGCTCCGCCGGGGGTACGGGGTCTTCGCGCTGATGCGCGCCGAGGTGATCGCGGGGGAGTACCTCGACCTGGTCTCGGCCGTCGGGGACGGCTCGGTGGCGACCGCGTTGACCGTGATCCGGATGAAGACCGCCCGGTACACGGTGACCCGGCCGTTGCAGATCGGGGCCGCCCTGGCCGGCGCGGACCCGGCCACGGTGGCCGCCCTGGCCGAGTTCGGCGATCCACTCGGCGACGCCTTCCAGCTCCGCGACGACCTGCTCGGGGTCTTCGGCGACCCGGCGGTCACCGGCAAGTCCACCATGGACGACCTGCGCGAGGGCAAGCCCACGGTGCTGATGGCGTTGACCCGGGCCGCCACCGACCAGGCCGGGTCCGCCCGGCTGCGGGCCCTCTTCGGTAACCCGGCGTTGGACGCGGCCGGCGCCGCCGAGCTGCGCGAGCTCATCGAGGCCACCGGGGCCCGGGAGCAGGTGGAGCGGATGATCCGGGTACGCGCGGAGCAGGCGCGGGCCGCGCTGGACCGGCAGTCCCTGGCGGAGCCGGCGCTGTCGGCGCTCGCGGACCTGGCGGCCCGCGCGGTGTACCGCCGACACTGACCGGCAGTTGGTTGCGCGGACCAGCGCGGCGGGCTGTGACGTGGTGCTGCGCGTGGCGCCCCGCTTTCCCCGCGACCGCTGCCGGAACCTGCCGACCATCGGCTGACCTGCGCCACCTCCGACGCGCCGGGCCGGCGACGCGCCGCCCCGACTTCGGACGCGTGCGGCCCCGCCCGGCCGGCTGCCGTACCTTGGGCCGTATGGGACGCCTCGCCCAGTGGCGCCGGATCGTCCGGGCGCACCCGACGCTCGCCGGCGCGCTGCTGGCCACGGTGCTGTTCGTGGTCAGCCTGCTGGTGCTCACCCTCGACGTGCCGTGGCTGGGCCGGGCCGTCGTGGTGCTGCTGCTCTGGTTCGGCGTCGCGGCCGCGCTCGGCGTGGAGGTGCGCCGCCGGCGGGCGTACGGGAGACCGCACGACGTGGCGGCCCACCACCTCCCCCCGGTCAGGACCCCCGTGCCCGCTGAGCCGGCGCCCAGCCTCAACCGGCTCGACGCCCTGATGGAGGGGCTCGGCGCCGGGCAGTCGGTGCGCTGGACCGTCGGCGGGCAGCCCCGGCCGCTGCCCGACGGCGTCGACGTGGCGGCGTACCGGATCATCCAGGAGTCGCTGACCAACGCGCACGAGCACGCCCCGGGTGGGGGCGTCGCCGTCCGCCTGCGCTACGACCCCGAAGGCGTCACCATCGAGGTACGCGACGACGGCCCGCCCCGCCCGGAGGTGGTCGGCACGCGCGAGCGGGCCGAGAGCGTCGGTGCTGCCTTCTCCGCCGGGCCGCGTCCGGGCGGCGGCTGGCTGGTCCGGGCCGAGTTGCCCGCCCCCGAGGAGGAGGCCGGATGAGGGTTCGGTTGCCGGTGGTGCCGGGCCTTCCCCGACGGTCCCCGCCGACCTAGAGTGAGGGCGGCGACCGCGAGGTGGCCGGTGACCCGACGGGAGGCGCAACCCGTCGGGCCCAGGTGCGAACGCGCCCACCGGCCTTCAGTCGGGGCCGCCCGCACCCGGTCGCCCTCGCCCCGGTCCGCTACGGAATCCCCCATGACGACAGGGGAGAAGGACAATGGCGCGACCCATCACGCTCTTCACCGGCCAGTGGGCCGACCTTCCGTTCGACGAGGTCTGCCGGCTCGCCGCCGAATGGGGTTACGACGGCCTGGAGATCGCCTGCTGGGGTGACCACTTCGAGGTCGACAAGGCCCTCGCCGACGAGTCGTACGTCGACCGGAAGCGGGCCACCCTCGCCAAGCACAACCTTCAGGTCTTCGCCATCTCCAACCACCTGGTCGGTCAGGCGGTCTGCGACCACCCGATCGACGAGCGGCACCGGGACATCCTGCCCGCCCGGATCTGGGGCGACGGCGAGCCCGAGGGGGTCCGCCGGCGCGCCGCCGAGGAGATGCAGGCCACCGCCCGGGCGGCGGCGAAGCTGGGCGTCAAGACGGTGGTCGGCTTCACCGGCTCGTCGATCTGGCACACCCTGGCGATGTTCCCGCCGGTGCCCCCGGCAATGATCGAACGCGGTTACCAGGACTTCGCCGACCGGTGGAACCCGATCCTGGACGTCTTCGACGAGGTGGGGGTCCGCTTCGCCCACGAGGTGCACCCCAGCGAGATCGCGTACGACTACTGGACCACCAAGCGGGCCCTGGAGGCGATCGGCCACCGCCCGGCGTTCGGGCTGAACTGGGATCCGTCGCACTTCGTCTGGCAGGAGCTGGACCCGGTCAACTTCATCTTCGACTTCGCCGACCGGATCTACCATGTGGACTGCAAGGACGCCAAGGTCCGCACCGGCGACGGCCGGCGCGGCCGGCTCTCCTCCCACCTGCCCTGGGCGGATCTGCGCCGGGGCTGGGACTTCGTCTCCACCGGCCACGGGGACGTGCCCTGGGAGGACTGCTTCCGGGCGCTGAACGCGATCGGGTACACCGGCCCGATCTCCATCGAGTGGGAGGACGCCGGCATGGACCGGCTGGTCGGCGCGCCCGAGGCGCTCCAGTTCGTCCGCCGGCTCGCCTTCGACGCCCCGGCGGCCGCCTTCGACGCCGCGTTCAGCAGCAACCGCGACTGACCCGCGCCGCCCGGGGCCGGTCGCGTCGGCCCCGGGCGGGCGAGCATTTCAGTCGTGTCGCCGGAGCCGGCACGGGCGTGGCGCGGCTGTCGGCAGATGCCCCGTCGGGGGCTACGAAGCTGATGACGTAAACGATTCACTGTGGGCTCGCCGGCCAACGACGAACCGCCGCCTGGCGGGATGGGCCTGCCCGGCACGGTGATTCACTTGCGTTATCAGCTTCATAGCGTCTGCGCCGGAGGGTGATCCCGACGGCGGCCGGCCCCCGCTGCCCGGACATGAGCGCGGCCGGACCGAGCCGCGCAGCCCCGCCCCACCCCGGGTCAGCGGGCCGCGAAGACCTGGTCGCTGATCAGGCGGGCCGCGCCGACCAGGGCGGCCCGGTCGTCCAGGTCGGACAGGACGATCGGCATGCTGCCGGTGGCGAGCGGCGTGGAGCGCCGGTAGACCACTCCGCGGATCTCGGCGAGCAGCACGGGCCCGATGCCGGGGGCCGCCCCACCGATGATCACGATGGCCGGGTTGAAGAAGCTGACCAGGCCGACCAGCACCTGCCCCAGCCGGCGGGCGCCGTCGCGCACCAGGGTCTGCGCGGTGCGGTCCCCGGCCGTCGCCGCCCGCGCGACGTCCGCCGCGGTCAGCGTCCCAGCCTCCGCCAGGCGGTCGGCGAGCGCCGCCGCCCGGCCACCGTGCGCGGCGGCCAGCGCCTCCCGGACCAGGGCGCCGTCCCCGCAGTACGCCTCCACACAGCCGGTGTTGCCGCAGTCGCAGAGCGGGCCGTCGTCGGCCAGCCGCAGGTGCCCGATGTCGCCGGCCCCGCTGGTCGCGCCCCGGTAGAGCGTGCCGCCCAGCACCAGTCCGCACCCGATGGCGCTGCCGAGCTTGACGTACAGGAAGTCGTCGAACGCCCGGCCGGTGCCGGCGTGCAGCTCACCCAGCGCCATCACGTTGGCGTCGTTGTCCACCTGCACGGGACAGCCCAGCTCGGCGGCGATCGCGTCGCGCACCGGGAACTGGTGCCAGCCCGGCAGGGCGGGCGACGAGACCGGGGATCCCTCCCGCACCGCGACCGGCGCGGGCAGCGCCACGCCCACCCCGGCCAACCGGGACAGCCCCGCCTCGGCGCGGAGCTTGCCGAGCAGCTCTACGGCGCGGCCGACGACCGCCTCGGGGCCGTCCCGGAGGTCGATCGGCTCGCCGAGACGGGAGAGCGGGGTCAGCCCGCCGTCGGTCAGCGCGACGTCGAGCCACCCTGCGCCGACGGCCACCGCGCCGAAGCGGACCTGCCCGGCGACCCGGAGCAGGGACGAGCGGCGACCGCCCCGGGACGCGGCCGGCCCGGCCGTCTCCACGAGGCCCTGGGCGGTGAGCCGGTCCACCTCCGCGATGAACCGGTTCCGGTTCAGGCCCAGCGCGTCGGCCAGCTCGACCCGTGAGCGGGGGCCGTCGTCGCGCAGCAGACGCAGCAGCCGCGCCTGGTCCGGGTTCTCCGGTCCGATCAACGTCATCACGATCACCTCCCTCCGGAATCTGCCACACCGGCGTCACGACCACGTGACGCGAGGGGGCCGCGCCCGGTTACCCGGGCGCGGCCCTCGGTGGTACCGGTCGGGTCCGTCAGCCCCGCAGACCCGACATGTGCTCGTAGCTGATCTCCGCGAAGCGCAGCGACCGGCCCGGGTCGGCGCTGCCGCCCGGCGCGTTGTCCTGCTCCCACATCGGGTTGTGGTACCCCTTCGCGCCCATGTTGGCGAAGAAGGTGCCGTAGTCGATGTCGCCCTGGCCGAGCGGCACCATGTCGTAACCGGCGGAGCTGGCCGGGTTGAACGCCCCGTCCTTGGCGTGGAACAGCGGGAAGCGGGTGGTCCGGACCGCCACCGTGGCCAGCGGGTCGAAGACGTTCGTCTGGGTCACGCCGTCCGGGTCGACGTAGCTGCGGTACCGGTACTGCGCCACGTGCGCCCAGTAGATGTCCATCTCGAACCAGACCCACTCCGGGTTGGTCAGCCCGAAGAAGTACTCCAGCTTCCGTACGCCGGAGGACCGGGTCGGCCGGCCCAGCGTGTCCAGCGGGCCGCTGTCCAGCAGGAAGTTGTACGCCGCGTCGTGGTTGTGCGTGTAGAGCTTCAGCCCGCGGGCGGCGGCCATCTCGCCGAAGGTGTTCCACCGGTCGGCCGCGGCGTCCCAGTCGGCCTTGTAGTTGCTGCCGGTCGGGTCGTTGCCGGTGCCGATGTGCGTCATGCCGAGGATCTCGGCGGTGTCCAGCGTCTGCTCGAACGCGGCGATGGTGTCCGGGGTGACCGTGCTCGGGACCGAGGCGTGCGAACCGTTGGCCCGCAGCCCGTTGTCGTCCAGGATCTTGCGGATCTCCGCGGGGGTGATCTGCCGGCCGAGGATCCCGGTGTTCTGGGTGTACCCGGCGAACTCGACCTCCTGGTAGCCGATCTCGGCGAGCCGGCCGAGCACCCGCTCGAACCCGTACGGGACGCCGGAGGTGTCCGGTGCGGCGCTGATCCGGTCGCGGACGCTGTAGAGGATGATGCCGCGTTTGCCGGTGGGGATGAGCAGGCCGTTGCCCTCGGCGGCGGCCGAGGGGGCCCAGCCGGCGGCGCCGACGGCGACCGCGCCGGCGGCCCCGGCGATGGTGCCGAGCACCCGGCGACGGCTCATTCCGTGCTGTGTGTCGTTCATGTCCTGGCTGCCTTTCCGTGCTGACTGGTGATGGGGGACTGGTGCTGCGGTGTCCGGGTGGGGCCGCCGGGTGGCGGCCCCACCCGGTGGTCACGGGGTGACGCCGATGCCCTGACCGGCGAACTCGACCCAGTTGAGGTTGCCGAAACCGCTGGCCGCACCGCCGGGAACGGTGGTGAAGACCAGGTAGAGCTTGTGCGAGCCGCCCGGGTCGGTCAGCGGCACGGTGGTGCTGGTGAAGGCGTTGTTGCCGCTGGTCGCGTTGACCGTGGCGGTGGTCAGCAGCGGGCCGGTGGGCGAGTCCAGCCGGAACTGGACGCCGAACCGGGGCTGCCCGGCGGTGGCCGCGCTGCCACCGGAGGTACGCAGCGTCACCGACTGCATGTTCTTCAGGTTCACGGTGTTGTTGATCGCGATCCAGTCGCCCGGGTCGAGGCTGCCGCGCTGCTGCCCGCCGCCGGTGTCGGCGCTGGCGCCCACCGTGGTGCCGGTCTCGTCGGTGGCGAACTCCACCTCCTGCCGCTTGGCCTGGACGATCTGCTGGTCCACCGTGGTCAGCGCCGGCTGCCCGTTGGCGCCCTGGTCGGTGTACGACGCGCTGACCACGCCGTAGATGTAGCCGCCGTGCGAGGCGTCGTCCGGCTCGGTGGGCAGCACCCCGGAGCAGCCGAACTGGTTGGCCTCACCGTGACCGTGCTGGTCGTGGCCGAGGACGAAGGTCACCTCGACCTTGCTGCAGTCGACCGGCCCGTCCTCCGGGTCGGTGACGGTGACCGACCACGGGATGTCGTCGCCCCAGCTGAAGAAGCCGCCCTCGAGCGGGGTGACGACGGTGACGGTCGGCGCGGTGTTGCCGACGGTGATGGTGGTGTTCGCCGACGCGGTCTTGCCGCTGGAGTCCGTCACCGTCAGCCGGGCGGTGTAGACGCCGTTGGCGGTGTAGGTGTGCGTCGGGTTCGGGTCGATGGAGTCGGTGGTGCCGTTGCCGTCGAAGTCCCAGGCGAACGAGATGGAGTCGGCCGGGTCCGGGTCCTTCGAGCCCTCGCTGGAGAACGCCACGGTCAGCGGCGCGATGCCGTTGGTCGGGGTCGCGGTCAGCGTGGCGGTGGGTGCCCGCAGGCCCTTGACGTAGCTGAACTTCAGCATCGCCGCGTCCGGGTTGACGTTGAAGAACCCGTCGCCGTACGTCAGCAGGTAGAAGTTGCCGTCGGCGCCCCAACGCATGTCCATCGGGTTGTCGCACAGGAACGGCTTGGCCGGCGTGGTCGGTGCCTGGCCGCAGTTCAGCACATTGTTGATCTTCAGGATGTCACCCTTGTCGTCCAGCCGGACCTCCTTGAGGGTGTCCCGGGTGAACTCGCCGAAGAAGATCGCGCCGTCGTAGTACTCGGGGAACTTCGTCTCCGACCTCAGCTCCGGGTCGAAGTCGTACTTCGCCGCACCGTGCGGGCCGACGCCACCCGTGCCGAGCTCGGGGAAGAGCACCGGACAGGTCTGCGTGGGCGTCGACAGGTACGACTCCGGGCACGGGGTCGGCGCCTGGAACGAGTACCACAGCTCGGACTTCTCCACCGCCGGCAGGTCGGTCAGGCCGGTGTTGTGCCGGGAGGTGTTCTTCGGCGCCGCGCAGTCGAACGGCGCGACCGGCGAGATCGGGTTGGTGGTCCAGTTCATCTCGATGTACGGCAGGTTCGGCTGCACGCACATCGGCCAGCCGTAGTTCGCCGGCTTGTCGACCACCATCATCCGGCCGGTGCCCGCCGGTCCACGACCGACCTGCGCGGTCGAGGAGTCGGGGGAGTAGTCGGTGACGTAGGCGACGTCGTTCTTGTCGAGAGTGATCCGGAACGGGTTCCGGAATCCCATCGCGTAGATCTCCGGCCGGGTCTTCGCGGTGCCCGCCGGGAACATGTTGCCCGCCGGCACGCTGTACGACCCGTCCGTCCCGACCGTGATGCGCAGGACCTTGCCGCGCAGGTCGTTGGTGTTCGCCGAGCTGCGCCGGGCGTCCACGAAGGGCGCCTGGTAGACCCCGGTGGCGCTGACCGAGTCGTTGTGCGGCGAGAAGCCGCCGGAGCCACCGCCGCCGGCCGGGGTGTCGTCCCCGGTGACCAGCCAGAGGTTGTTCTTCGAGTCGAACGCGATGTCACCGGCCACGTGGCAGCAGGCTCCCCGGTCCACCGGCACCTGGAGGATCTTCTGCTCGGTGCTCAGGTCCAGCGACGGGGTGTCCCCGTCGACGAACTTGAACCGGGACAGCTGGAAGTAGCCCTTCCACTGGTCCCAGGCGGCCGGGTCGGTGCTGGTGGTGGGCGCGCCCCCGGTCGGGGTGTCCAGCGGCGGCGCGTAGTAGAGGTAGACCCACTTGTTGGTGGCGAAGTCGTGGTCGATCGCCGGGCCGTACATCCCGTCCTCGCTGTGGGTGTAGACCGGGATCTGCGCCAGCACGGTGGTCTCGTTGCTCGCCGGGTCGTGCAGGCGTACGCCGCCGCGCCGGTCGGTCTGGATCACCCGGCCGTCGGGGAGCACGTCGAAGCCGATCGGCTCGTTGACGTTGGGCTGCGCCCCGACCACCGTCATCTGGTAGTTGGCCAGCACGGTGGCGCCGCAGTCGCCGTCGGTCACGCCGGCCGCCCACTGGATCGCGCCGCCGAGGTGGGCGCGTAGGTCGGTGCTGCCGTAGCTCTCCGCGGTGGCGCCGAGTCCGGTGTAGAACGACCGGCCGCCCTGGTAGTCCTTGCACCAGGTCACCGGGTGGTCGAAGCCCATGCTGCCGCCGCTGTACGACTTCTCGTCCACGGTGGCCAGCACGTGCGAGACGCCCCGGACGTTGGCCGCGAAGTTGTACCACCGGTCGGTGGTGCTCCAGCGCTGCGGCAGCGTCTCGGATGCGGGGTGGACCCGGTCGGCGACGGTCACGGTCGCCTTGCTCACCGCGGAAGGGGCGCCGTTGGCCCGGGTGCCGAGCACGTTGGTGAGGAACGACCACCCCGGCTCGGCCTCGATCGCGGAGTGGACGCCGACGAACCCGCCGCCGTCGCGGTAGTACTCCTCGAAGGCGGCCTGCTGGGCGTCGTTGAGCACGTCGCCGGCGGTGTTGAGGAAGACCACCGCCCGGAACTGCTTCAGGTGTGGCGCGTCGAACTTGCGGGCGTCGTCGGTGACCTCGACGGTGAAGCGCCGGTCGCGCCCGAGCTGCTGGATGGCCTGCACCCCGGCCGCGGTGGCGCCGTTGCTGCCGCTGGCCGAGCGGGTGAAGACGAGCACCTTGTACTCGATGCCGTTGCTGACGGGTGCCGGTGCGGTGAGTGCCGGCGCTGCCTGCGCCGGGGTCGGTTGCTGCTGCGCCGTCGCGACGAGCGTCGCGCCGACGAGGGCGAGCAGGCTCAGGTGGGTGGCGGCCCTGCGGCCGATTGGTCTGCGCATCGAACCTCGCTCTGGTCGGGCGGGTCCGCCTCAGCCGGGACGAGGCTGAGGAGGTCGCTGGGGAGGTGACGAGAGCCTGGCCAGGTTCTACGCAGGACGATATTTGCGTACGCCAGCAAAGAGAAGAGGTTGAAGGCAAAAGTTTTGAATGAACCTCTCCCACTTTTGTTCAGGATCAGCAAAAGTGGGGCGGCTCGGTGTCGTTCGGACAGACGACAGCGGGCCGGTCACCCGAAGGTGCCGGCCCGCTGTCGTCGGTGCGGTCAGAGGGTGCTGGCGTTGCTGCCCGTGCCGGACGGCTTGGTACGCGGGCTGGTGGTGGCCGACGACCCGGAGCTCGAGCCGCTCGAGCCCGTGCTGGGCGAACCGGCCTTGGCCCCTACCGTGGCCGGCGTGCCGGCGAACGGCTTGTCGGCCGCGGTCAGCTGCTGCATGTTGCCGTTGCCGCTGAGCTTCTCGCCGAGCTTGGTCTGCCCGAGCTTGTCCTTGCCCTCGCTGTAGAGCCGGGTCGCCTGAGCCTGCGCGACGCCCGCCGCCTCCTGGACGGTCGGGTGGTCGAGCACCTTGCGGCCCCGGACCACCAGTTCCTCGTACTTCTCTCGGCCGGCACGGGCGCCCAGGACGAATCCCGCAGCCAGCCCGCCAAGAAACATGATCTTTCCGCGCATGGCGGCTCCTCTCGTACCTGACGCGCTGTCGTCCCCGACCGGGGGCGACCCACTCGCGCCTACGTCCTCTGTCGGCGGCTAACTACCCATCCTGCTCCGCGCCCATGCCTCGATGCGCCAAGATGACGATTTGTCCGAATTCCGGCGCGTCCGAATCCCGGCGGGGGAGCGGACGGCGATGCGGTAACCCCCTGGCGCGCCACCCCCCGATGTCCTGTACTCTTGTCCCCGTCGCACGGCGCGGAGAGATCCGCGACCGGGCGGTGCACGGTCCCCCGTAGCTCAATTGGCAGAGCAGCCGGCTGTTAACCGGCAGGTTTTTGGTTCGAGTCCAAACGGGGGAGCTTCGCTCCACAGCACGCCCGTCGGCCCCGCCGGCGGGCGTTTCTCGTTTCCCGGTGCGGCAGCTCCAGCGACCCTCCAGCCGGCCCCCAGCCGCCGGCGGGAGGTTTTCGCCCCGCAGGGTCGGGTTGCCCGGCAGGATGGTCGATGTCGACTTGGACTCCCGCTGCGTCGATTGGTGCGTCGATCATGAGGGGTGGAGATGACCGGAGGGCGAGGCCGCTGGACGGCCACCCTGATCGCGGTGGCGGTCGTGCTCGGCTGGCTGGTCGTCGGGGGCGTCGCCGGGCCGTACTCCGGGAAGCTGGGCGACGTCGCCACCAACGACAACGCCGCGTTCCTGCCCACCGACGCCGAGGCCACCCGGGCCCAGGGCCTCTCCGCCGGCTTCGTGGCGAAGGAGACGACGCCGGCGCTCGTCGTCTACGAGCGCCCCTCCGGGATCACCCCCGCCGACCAGCAGCGGGTGCAGGCCGACGCCGCCCGGTTCGCCCAACTGCCCGGCGTGCTGGGCCCGCTCCCGCCGCCGATCGTCAGCCAGGACCGGCAGGCCGTCCAGGTGATCGTGCCGATCGACGCCGCCGAGGGCGAGCAGATCCGGCAGGTCGTCGACGAGCTGCGCGACATCGCCGGCCCGGACCGGGACGGGCTCACCGTCAACGTGGCCGGACCCGCCGGCCTGCTCGGCGACCTGATCGAGGTCTTCACCGCCATCGACGGGCCGCTGCTGCTGGTCACCCTGGTCGTCGTCCTGGTCATCCTGCTGATCGTCTACCGCAGCCCGGTGCTCTGGATCCTTCCGCTGCTCGCCGCCGGGATGTCCTACTCGCTGGCGTCGGTCTTCGTCTACCACCTGGCCAAGCACGACGTGATCAAGCTCAACGGGCAGGCGCAGGGCATCCTCACCGTGCTGGTCTTCGGCGCCGGCACCGATTACGCCCTGCTGCTGATCGCCCGGTACCGGGAGGAGCTGCACCGGCACCACCGGCCGTGGGACGCGATGAGGACGGCCTGGCGGGGCGCCGCCCCGGCCGTCATCGCCTCCGGCACCACCGTCATCGTCAGCCTGCTCTGCCTGCTGCTGTCCAGCCTCAACTCCAACCGGGCGCTCGGTCCGGTCGCCGCCCTCGGCATCGCCGCCACGCTGCTGGTGATGCTCACCTTCCTGCCCGCGCTGCTGGTGCTCGGCGGACGCTGGGCGTTCTGGCCGCGTACGCCCCGCGAGGACCAGGCGGACCCGCAGGCCGACGGCATCTGGAGCCGGATCGCCGGCTTCGTCGCCCGCCGATCCCGCGCCGTGTGGCTGGTCACCGCCGTCGCCCTGGCCGCGCTCACCCTCGGCCTCAGCCAGCTCGGCGCCACCACCCTCGGCCAGTCCGACCTGTTCACCAGCCCCACCGACTCGGTGGCCGGCCAGGAGGTGATCGCCCGGCACTACCCGGCGGGCACCGGCAGCCCGGCCACCATCTTCACCACCCAGGCGACCGCGCAGCAGGTTGCCCAGGTGGCCCAGGGCGTGCCCGGGGTGGCCTCGGTCCGCCCGGTCACCGAGCGGGGTCAGGCCGGCCCGCCCGACCCGAACGCGCCACCCAAGGTGGTCGACGGCCGGGTGGAGCTGCAGGTGACGCTGGCCGACCCGCCGGACAGCGACGGCGCCGAAGAGACCGTCCGCGACCTGCGCGAGGCGGTGCACCGGGTGCCCGGCTCCGACTCCGTGGTCGGCGGCTTCACCGCCATCAACGTGGACACCGCCGCCGCCTCCACCCGGGACCGCAACGTCATCATCCCGGTGGTGCTCGTGGTCATCGCGGTCATCCTGGCCCTGCTGCTGCGCGCCCTGCTCGCCCCGGTGCTGCTCATCGCCACCGTGGTGCTGTCGTTCCTGGCCACCCTGGGGCTCTGCGCGCTGATCTTCAAGTACGTGCTGGACTTCCCCGGCGTCGACCAGTCCTTCCCGCTCTTCGCGTTCGTCTTCCTGGTCGCGCTCGGCATCGACTACAACATCTTCCTGATGAGCCGGGTCCGCGAGGAGTCGGTCAAGCGCGGCACCCGCGCCGGGGTGCTGGGCGGCCTCGCGGTCACCGGTGGCGTGATCACCTCCGCCGGCATCGTGCTCGCCGCGACCTTCTCCGCGCTCGCCGTGCTGCCGCTGGTGGTGCTGGTCGAGCTGGGCGTGGCGGTCGCCGTCGGGGTGCTGCTCGACACCATCGTCGTACGGTCGCTGCTGGTGCCCGCCCTGGCGTACGACATCGGGCCGAAGGTCTGGTGGCCGAGCCGGCTGTCCCGGACGAACCGCAACGGCGACCGGGCCGGCGCGGAGGTCGAACATGCTCGCTGAGACCGACGTGGTCATCGTCGGCGGCGGCCTGGCCGGCCTCGCCGCCGCCCGCCGGTTGCACCGCGCCGGCGTGCCCTGGCTGCTGCTGGAGGCCGGCGACCGGCTCGGCGGCCGGGTCGCCACCGACCAGGTCGACAGCTACCTGCTCGACCGCGGCTTCCAGGTGCTCAATACCGCCTACCCCCGGCTGGGCACCCTGCTCGACCTGGCCGCGCTCGACCTGGGCTGGTTCACCTCCGGCGTGCTGGTCCGCCGCGGCGACCGCCTCGACCGGCTGGTCAACCCGCTGCGCGAACCCACCGGGGCGGCGGGGACCGCCACCGCCGGGGCCGGGTCCCTGGTGGACCGGCTGCGCCTCGCCGCGCTCGCCATCGGCTGCGCCACCCTGCCGGTGAGCCGGCTGCTCGCCGCCGCGGAGACGACCAGCGAGGCGGCCCTGCGCCGGGCCGGCCTCTCCGACGCGATCATCGAGGAGCTGCTCCGACCGTTCCTGTCGGGCGTCCTCATCGACCGGGAGCTGGAGACCTCCAGTCACGTGCTGGCCATGGTGCTGCGCTCCTTCGCCCGCGGTCGGATCGGCCTTCCCGCGCACGGCATGGGGGCGCTGCCCCGCGCCGTCGCCGACCCGCTGCCCGCCGACCTGATCGAGCTGGACACCCCGGTCGCCGAGGTCGCGCCCGGCCGGGTCCGCACCCAGGCCGGCGACATCGCCTGCCGCGCCGTCGTGGTCGCGGTGGACCCGCCGGCGGCGGCCACGCTGCTGCCGCGGCTCGTGCGGGTACGGATGCACAGCTACACCACCTACTACCACGCCGCCGAGTCGGCGCCGCTGGACGAGCCGATCCTGCTGGTCGACGGCGACCGGCGGGAACTGGTCGCCAACACGGTGGTGCCCAGCAACGCCGCGCCCACGTACGCCCCGGCCGGGCGGCACCTGGTGGCCACCTCCGTGGTCGGCCCGCAGGCCCCGCCCGAGCCGGTGATCCGGCGGGAGCTGGACCGGCTCTACGGGCGGTCCACCGCCGACTGGACCCACCTGACCACCGTGTCGATCCCGGACGCGCTGCCCGCCGCGCCGCCGCCGCAGGGCCGGCTGCGCAAGCCCGTGGCGCTCGGCGACGGGCTCTTCGTCGCCGGCGACCACCGGGACAGCCCCTCCGTCCAGGGGGCGCTCGCCAGCGGGTGGCGCACCGCCGGTGCCGTCCTCGCCGCGCTCCGCCCCGGGCAGGGGGCCCCGTCCGAGCTGGACGGGTGACCCGAGACCCCCTCGTGATCACCTATGATCGCCGCCATGCCCACACCCCTCCCGGCGATCACCTTCGACCCGGCCGCCGCCTTTCCCGAGGTCAACGACATGCGCGCGGCCCTCGCCGGGCGCGACTGGCCCCGAGTCCGGCAGCTGCTCGACGTCCGCGACTGGGCGGGCAGGGCGTTCCTGATGGGGTTCGCCGAGGACGACGCCGCGACCGGGACCTGGCTCCGCCAGGTCCTCGCCCAGCAGCCCGGCGATACCGTCGCCGCCACCATGCTCGCCGCGCACCTCGTCCAGGTCGGCTGGAAGATCCGGACCGACAAGCTGGCGAAGTACGTCAGCCGGGAGCAGTTCTCCCAGCTCCACGACCACCTGCGGCAAGCCGAGCAGATCCTCATCGACGTCTGCGCCCGGGAACCGGGCAACGTCATCGCCTGGGAGGAACGGCTGACCACCGCGATGGGCCTGGGACTGGGCCAGGCGGAGGCCCGCCGCCGCTACGACCGGCTCGCCCGGTACGCCCCGCACCAGATGTCGGCCCAGTCCCGGTTGTTCCAGCAGCTCTGCCCCAAGTGGGGCGGCAGCTGGGAGAAGGCGTTCGACTTCGCCCGGGAGTGCATGCTCTCCGCCCCGGAGGGCGCGCAAAACGCCGTCCTGCTCGCCGAGGCGCACCTCGAACGGTTCGTCACCTTCGACAGCGACGGCGAGCAGGGCGCGTACCTGCAGGACCCGCGGGTGATGCAGGACATCTGGGCGGCGGCGCAGCGCTCCGTGCTGCACCCGAACTTCCGGCACGAGCCCGGTTGGGTCTCCACCCGATCGGTCTTCGTCCTCTGGTTCGGGCTGACCGGGCAGTGGGCCGCGGCCGGGGCGCAGCTCGCCGCCCTGGGCCACCTGGGCAGCCAGCACCCGTGGTCGTACGTGGGCGGCACTGAGGTGCTTGACAACATCCGCGCCGAGGCGTACGCGAAGGGTGTGTTTCGTTGATCCGGCAGCTGGACGTGGACGGGGTGCCCACGCTGATGGCACCCACCGCCGGGCCGATGCGCGCCGGGCTGACCTTCCGGGTCGGCACCGCCGACGAGACCCTGGCCCGCAGCGGCATCACCCACCTGCTGGAACACCTGGCGCTCGCCCCGCTCGGGCTGACCGACTACCACTTCAACGGCGCCACCGCGCCGATCTTCACCTCCTTCTACATGCAGGGCTCCGAGTCCGACATCGCCGGTTTCCTCACCGCCGTCTGCCGCACCATCCACGACCTGCCGATGGCCCGGCTGGAGGTGGAGAAGGAGATCCTGCGCACCGAGTGGAGCAGCCGCGGCAACACGGCCGTCGACGCGCTGCCGCTGTGGCGGCACGGCGCCCGCGACCACGGCCTGAGCAGCTACCCGGAGTTCGGGCTGCACGCCCTGACCGAGCACGACCTGCGGTACTGGGCGGCCCGCTGGTTCACCCGGGAGAACGCGGTGCTCTGGATCGCCGGCGACCGGGTACCCGCCGGGCTGCGGCTGGCGCTGCCCGCCGGCGTACGGCAGCCGGTGCCGCCGGTGTCGTCGGCGCTGCCGCGCACCCCCGCGTACTTCGTCAACGGCTCGCGGGCCGTGGTGCTGGACTCGGTCGTGCGGCGCCGGACCGCCGCGGGCGTCTTCGCCGGGGTGCTGGAGCGCGAGATGTACCGCTCGCTGCGCCAGGAGGACGGGCTCTCCTACACCATCAACACCGGGTACGAGCCGCGCGGCGACGGCCACGCCACGCTGCGCGCCCTCGCCGACGCGCTGCCCGAGAAGCAGGACGCGGTGCTCGGCGGGTTCATCGACGTGCTGGCCAAGCTGCGGGCCGGCCGGATCGAACAGGCCGACCTGGACGCCACCGTGGCCAAGCGGGAGGACACCCTCGGCACCGCCGAGGTGGACGCCGCGCGGCTGCCCGGCCAGGCGGTGGACCTGCTCACCGGCCAACCCACCGTCACCGTCGACGAACTCCGCGCCGAACTCAAGACCGTCACCCTCCCCGACCTGCACCAGGTGGCCCAGGAGGTCACCGCCACCGCGCTGCTGATGGTGCCCGACGGCACCACCGCCGACTGGGCCGGCTTCGCCGAGGCGCCCACCCGCTCCACCCACACCCTGCCCGGCACCGCCTACCGGGAACGGGAGGGCGACGGCGAGCTGCGGGTCGGCGTGGACGGCGTCAGCTACGTCGGCCCCGGCGGCCCGCTCACCGTCCGGTACGCCGAGTGCGCCGCCCTGCTCGCCTGGCCGGACGGCGCCCGCCGGCTGATCGGCCACGACGCCATCTCGATGCACATCGAGCCGACCCTGTTCGACCTGCACCCCGCCGCCATCGGCGTGATCGACCAGCAGATCCCCGCCGACCGGCGGGTCCCCATGCCGGCCCGCCCGCCGGAGAAGATCCCCCAGCCGTACGCGGCCGCCAACCCCCCGCACCCGCAGCAGCGCCCGGCCCCGGTGCAGCGGGCCTGGTGGGAGATCCCGCTGATGGTGCTCAGCGGCCTCGCCACCCTCGGCGTCGGCGGGATCACCCTGCTGCTCACCTTCGGTCTCTTCGTCGCCGACGAGTCGGACGGTGACATCGGCTGGCTGTGGGGCATGGTCGGGGTGGGCTGGCTGCTCACTGTTATCCTCGCGTTGCCCATCGTGCTGTTGCGGCGGCGGAGACACTGAGAGACCGCCCGTTTCGGTGGTGGCCGGTGATCGACCGGGCGGGTTACGATCCGGCGCGGTAACGGGGCGGTAGCTCAGCGGGTTAGAGCAGGGGACTCATAATCCCTCGGTCGCGGGTTCGAGTCCCGCCCGCCCCACCACGCGAAAACCCTGGTAGCCGGGCAGGTGCCACAGTCCGGGTAACCCCCTACCCGGGCTGGGAGATCGACTCACGGTTGATGTAGGCGACCTGGGCGGCGAAGGCCAGCAGAGCCAATACGCTGCCGAGGCCGATCGCGAACCCGGACGACAGCCCCGCGAGCCCGGTCAGCAGCGTGACCGCGAGCCCCACCAGCAGCGCGTTCACCGCGCCCACCATCGCCGCCGTGGTCAGCAACAGCTGCGCCCGCCGGGGCGCGTTGCCGACCGCCGCCCAGGTGGCCCGCATGATGCCCTCGCCCTGCACCGCGTCGGCGAAGAAGTCGTGCTCGCCGGCCAGCCGACGGTGGTAGTACGCCCGGATGCGCTGGATCCGCGCGAGATCCAGCTCGTTCTCCACCATGTTCTGGACCAGCCGCAGGAATGTGAGCAGTCCGGTGATCACCAGCGTCGGCAGCACCGCCCCGAGGTACGGCCGGACGAGCGCCGCGTTGCTGGCGACGAAACCGAGCCCGATCAGCGCGGCGGAGAGCATGGTCAGGAAGACGGTCGCCCGGCCCACCGACTCGGTGACGGTCGCGCTGCGCGAGGTCTGCAGCACGAAATGCTCGGTGGTCAGGGCGGTGAGCAGCGCCTGCTCGCGTTCTCTGTCGTCCATGCACCTCAGCGTCCGTGGCCGACAGGGGTCATCGTCACGATACGAGTGGCGAGGACGCACGGATCGGGAAAACGGACGGCCATGAACGGGACACTGGGCGTCAAAGCGCGCATGTTTGCGGAGGCCCCGTGGGTGGCGGTGGCGCTGGTGGACCGGGCGAACGACACCTACCATGAGCCCGTGATCGAGCAGAGTCAGCGACACGTCCCCGTGCCGGTCACCGCCGCCGTGGTGATTTTGCTCGTGGCGACCGCGATCCCGGCGGGGAAGATGTTGACGAGTGGCCCATCCAGGGCCAGTGGGTTGATAGCGGGGCTTCTTGTCCTGGCGTTGGCTTTCGGCCTGTGGCGTGGTAGCGGGCGGGCCCGCTTTTGGACAACCGTCTTCTCGACCGCCAGCGTTGTGTATGGCGTCGTCGCGTTCGCCGGGGCTGATGCGTCAGGGCTGCTGCAGAGCCTTGGTGCGTCAGTCGTCGTCGGCCTGTTGCTGGTGCCCGCATCGTCCCGGCGGTGGTTTCACGACTTGCCGGTGGAGGAGTAGCGCCGGCGATGATGCGGCACTTCTGCGACGCGGTCGTCGCGTGCCGCGCTGCGCGAGCGTTGTCCACCCGGGTGCCCGTCGACCCGGACGGGTCGATCCGGCTGGCGGCCCGGGCCTGGGCGGTTCGCGGTACGGCGCCGGCCTGAGCACCGGCCGCTGCGCGGGATCCGCCGTACGAGAATCGTGAGTACGCGTGCTCATCCGGATATCGACCCCGACCGGAAGGATCAGGCCGTGAACTCGACGACGTGGACGCGTACCCTGCTCGGCGGCCTGACCCTCGCGGCGGCGACGGTCGGGGCGTGGTGGGCCTGGCTGGGCTGGGAGACCGGGTACACGGTGGACCCGGAGACCGGCGCGACCAGCGGCCCGTACGCCCCGTGGCAGGTGGCCGGCTGCGTCCTCACCCTGGCCCTGATCGCCGCCGTCGGTGGCTGGCTGCTCAGTCCGTGGGTGGTTGCCCCGGTGATGACGATCACCTTCACCATCGCCTGGGCGGCGCACGCCGCCGCGACCGACGACACCGGCCTCTGGGCGGTCGGAGCGCTCCTGGTCCTGGTCGGGGCGGCTCTCGGCACCACCGTGGTCAGCGGCGGCGCCTGGCTGATCCGTCGAGGCCGTACGGGAAGGTCAGCCGGCTGACCGCGCGTCGCCTCTTCGCCCGGTTGATCATGGCGGACTGGAGCGCCGCTCGCCGGCGTCGACTGGGCCGGTCTGCGGCTCGGCCCGCTGCACCGGCATGCACCGGGCCGGGGCTGGCGTGATTTGCGGGCCGCGCTGCCGCCCGCGTGGTCGGTCCGGGGAAGGGCAGCGGCGGCACATTCCTCCGACGCCGACAACCTCACCGACCACACCGACCCGGCCTACTACGGCGACGTTCAGGACGGGAAGCCGTCGACCAGGTCGGGTCGGCGGGTCGCGGCGAACCGCTCGCGGACCTGTCGACGGCTGGCCAGGACGAGCAGCGCGGCCGCGACCAGCGCCTTCGCGACGTTGACCGCCCGCACCCACCACGGCAACGGCTGGGTGAGGGTCAGACCGGTGGCGGCCAGCACGATCACCGAGATGAAGATGACCTGCCGATACGCCTTGCGCCGGCCGAGCCGCAGCCCGTGGATCACCGCCAGGTAGGCGACCGAGATCAGGGCGACCGGCAGGATGCGGGACCACGCCGAGGAGTGCAGCGTTTCCCGGGCGGCGGCGAGGTCCGTGCCGGCGGGCAGCGCCTGATGGGCGAGCTGGTAGTTCACCAGCTGTTCCTGGAAGACCAGCATCAGGCCGGCGAGCAGGGCGCTCAGGGCCAGGTTGGCGAGCATCAGCACGATCATGCGGCGTACGTGCGGCGGCGTGACCGTGCCGGCGGGCTCGGTGGCGGGGGCGTCCGGTGTCGTCATCGGCAGGGATCAGATCACACCGGTGTGGTTCCGCGCTGCCCCCTCCCCCCGGTCAGCCGCTGAACTCGGCGGTGACCGTGCGCATCGCCCGGATCAGGTCCCGCGCGGTGGGGACACTGTCCGGGTCGACCAGCGACTGGGTCGCCAGCCCAGCCAGCAGCGCCTGGTGGAAGGCGCCGAGCGCCAGGGCCCCCGCCTCGTCCGTCGCCGGGTCGAGGTGGTGGAAGATCTCGGCCAGCCCCAGCCGGGCCTGCCGGTTGGCGGTGGCGAACGCCTCGCGCAGCTCGGGGGTCCGGTCCATCTGGGCGATCAGCTCGAACTGGATGGCCCAGAGCGGCCGCAGCCGGGCGAAGGACTCGATGATCCGGGCCCAGGCCGCCTCGAACCGCTGCTCCGGGGTGGCGTCGGGGGCGGCGTCGACCGCGAGGGCCCGTTGCAGCTCCTCGCCCCACTCCGCCATCGCCTCGAACAGGGCCTCGTTGAGCAGCGCCTTCGTGGTGCGGAAGTGGTAGCCGATGGCGGCCAGGCTGGTGCCGGAGGCGGCGGCGATGTCCCGGGCGGTGGTGCCCGCGTACCCCTTCTCGATCAGGCAGCGCTTGGCGCCGGCGAGCAGGTCTTCCCGATTTCCCATGTCGGCAGCCTAGCCGATTCCTGGCACAAATGTCTTGCACAAACGTCTGAAACATCCGTACAGTGAGCGGCATGACGACCGTCCTGATCTCCGGCGCCAGCGTCGCCGGCCCCGCGCTCGCCTGGTGGCTGCGCCGCCACGGCTTCCGTCCGACCGTCGTGGAGCGCGCCCCGGCGCTGCGCGACGGCGGCTACAAGGTGGACATCCGGGGCGCCGCCCTGGAGGTGATCGACCGGATGGGCCTGCGCGGGCAGGTCGAGCGGCACGACACCGGGATGCGGTCGGCCCGCTTCGTGGACTCGGCCGGCGCGCAGCTCGCCACCATGGACGCCGCGCTCTTCGGCGGCCGGGAGGGCGACGACGCCGAGATCATGCGCGGCGACCTGGCCCGCATCCTCGCCGACGCCACCCGCGACGTGGAGTACGTCTTCGACGACTCGATCGCCACCCTGACCCCGTCGCCAGAGGGGGTCGAGGTGACCTTCGAGCGTGGCCCGAACCGGACGTTCGACCTGGTGATCGGCGCGGACGGGCTGCACTCGAACGTGCGGGGGCTGGCCTTCGGTCCCGAATCGGCCCACCTGCGGCCGCTGGGGCACCACATCGCGATCTTCACGGTGCCGGCGGAGTTCGGCGAGGAGCGCGTCGAGCTGATGCACCCGGCGCCGGGGCGCAGCGTCGGGGTCTACCGCACCGCCGGCTCACCGGACGCCAGGGCGATGTTCATCTTCCCCTCGCCCGAGGGCGCCGCCGGGAACCTG
Source organism: Micromonospora sp. GCM10011541 (assembly GCF_042650725.1). Taxonomy (NCBI): domain Bacteria; kingdom Bacillati; phylum Actinomycetota; class Actinomycetes; order Micromonosporales; family Micromonosporaceae; genus Micromonospora; species Micromonospora sp. GCM10011541. The sequence continues at coordinate 474,001 of NZ_JBHSBP010000010.1, read as the reverse complement.
GACGTCGCCGGCCGGAAGGCGCTGCTGGCGGAGGCGTTCGCCGGCCTGGGATGGCAGGTGCCGCGCCTGCTCGACGCGATGTGGGCGGCCCCCGACTTCTACTTCGACTCGATGAGCCAGGTCCGGATGGACCGCTGGTCGACCGGGCGGATCGCCCTGGTCGGGGACGCGGCGTACGGGCCGTCGCCGGCGTCCGGGCAGGGCACGAGTCTCAGCCTGGTCGGGGCGTACGTGCTGGCCACCTCGCTCGCGGCGGCGCCCGACGACCCGGGGGCCGGCTTCGCCGACTACGAGCGGCGGATGCGCCCCTTCGTCGCGGCGAACCAGGGGCTCGCCGAGCGCAACCTCAAGGGCATGGTGCTGGGCTCGGCCGCCCAGATCCGGTTCCAGACGCTGATGCTGCGCCTGATGCCGCACCTGCCCGGCCGGGAGCGGATGATCCGCCGGGTGACCGAGCCGATCCGCCGGGCCGCCACCGCGATCACCCTCCCGGACACCCCGGCGCCGCGCCGGGCGTGAGGTCCGCCGGTCAGTGCGCCGGCGGTTCGGCGGCCAGCCGTTCGGCGTACGCGTCGCGCAGCTCGTCCCAGCCGAAGTCCATCGCCTCGGCCCCGCGGATCGGGCCGACCGGGTCGCCGTCGAGCAGATGGTCGGCGACGTCCAGGCAGAGGTGCCAGCCGGCGGCCATCATCGGCGCCAGTTCGGGCTTGTCGACGGTGTGCCGCAGGGTCAGCCGGGTGCCGGTGGCCGACGGGCTCAGCTCCCAGCGGAGCAGGCCGTCGCCCCAGGTGTACTCGAGCAGGGTCGGCGGCTCGGCGCGGAGCACGGTGGCCGGCTGGGGGAAGCTCTCGTCGCCGTCGACCGTGCTGAGCGTGGCCTCGCCCGGGGTGTCGAGGTTGCGGCTGGCCAGGAACGGCGCCCACTGGGCGAGCCGGTCCGGCTCGGTGAGGGCGGCCCACACCTTCTCGGGCGGGTGCCGGAGGTCCCGGACGAAGACCAGCTCCCAGCGGTCGTCGGCGGGCACCCGGGCCACCTCGGCGAGCGGGCCGGGTCGGAAGCGGTCGCGGTCCATGGTCACTCCTGACTGTCCAGATGGCGTTCGAGGGCGTCGAGGTGGTCCGCCCAGAGCCGGCGGTACGGCCCCAGCCAGTCGTCCACGGCCCGCAGCGGGCGTACGTCGAGCCGGTAGATGCGCTGCTGGGCCGCCGTGCGGACGGTCACGAAGCCGGCCTCGCGGAGCACCCTGAGGTGCTTGGAGACGGTCGGCTGACTCATCCCCAGCGCGTCGACCAGGTCGCCGACGCTGCTCTCGGCGCGGCGCAGCCGTTCCAGGATGCGGCGCCGGCTCGGCTCGGCCAGCACGGCGAAGGCGTCGACGGACACCAGCCCAATATGCCCTCTCGCTCATATGCCTGTCAAGTAATACACGTTGGTCCCGACGTCCCCGGGACCGCGCCGCGATGTCATGCCGCAGCACTGAGCCCGCCCGGACCGGCCGCCCGGGGCGCCGGCTTCGGTCCGGGCGCGGGGTCGGGCTCGGGCTCCGGGGTGGGTGCCGGCACCGGAGCGGTCGGGTACGCCGACGGCGCGCCGGCCGGGTCGGGGCCCACGCCGGTCGGGTCGATCTCCTCCTCGGAGGGGTACACGTCGCCGCGCAGGGTCGGATCGCGGTAGCTGCTCATCCGGGTAGGGTTCCCCGTCCACGCCGCCGCAACCATGCCCGATCGTCCGGTGTCCACCCCTTGACAAGGCGACGGATGATGCACCCGACGATGGGCCGCGAACGGGGGTACGACCACATGGAACTGCGCCGGGACCGGGGCCCGCTGGTGCTGGCCACCGTCTGCGTGGTCGGCGGCGTGACGGTGCTGATCGTCGGCGGCGACCGGGTGCTGCGGACGCTGGCCGCCCTGGGCGCCGTCATCCTCGGCGGCGTGGTGCTGCTCGGCGCGCTGCGACCGTTCCGCTTCGTCATCGGACCGGACGGGCTGGACGTGCGGCGGCCGGGACTGCGCGGCACGTACCGGTGGGACCAGTTCGACGCCCTGGTGCTCGACGACGCACCCCGACCGGGCTCGCGGTCCGGCTCGCCCCGGCTGCTCGGGGTGCCGGGCACCGCGCTGCCACCCGGCCCGCCGGCCACCGCGTACCACCCGGCCGACGGGCGGGCCGCGATCGAGCTGCTCGACCTGGCGCAGGTGCGCCAGGCGCCCGACGAGGTGGCGGCGGCGCTGGCCCGGTACGCCGGCGACCGCTTCATCGACGCCCGGGCCCGTCCCGCCGACGCGTCGCCCGACCGCCCCGCGAGCGACGGGAGCGATCGGGCGGCGAGCGACGGGCCGGTGAACGACCAGCCGGCGAGGGACCGGAGGACGACCTCGTGAGCGACGGCCCCGCCGGCTGCAACTGGGCCGGCAACGTCCGCTACGTAGCCCGCCGCCGGCACACCCCGTCCAGCATGGACGAGCTGCGCCGGCTGGTCGCCGGCAGCGAGCGGATCCGGGCCGTCGGCACCGGGCACTCCTTCAACCGGCTCGGCGACACCACCGGGGACCTGGTCTCGCTGGCCAGGCTGCCACCCGCCGTCGAGCTGGACCCGGAGCGCGGCACCGTCACCGTCGCCGCCGCCCTGCGCTACGGCGACCTCGCCACCCGGCTGCACGCCCACGGGTACGCCCTGGCCAACCTGGCCTCCCTCCCGCACATCTCGGTGGCCGGCGCGGTCGCCACCGGCACCCACGGCTCGGGCGACACCCATGGCAACCTGGCCACCGCGGTCGCCGCCCTGGAACTGGTCACCGCCGACGGTGACCTGCTGACCGTGGACCGCGCCGACGAGCGGTTCGCCGGCCTGGTGGTCAACCTCGGCGCGCTCGGCGTGGTCACCCGGGTGACCCTGGACGTGGTGCCCACCTTCGACGTCCGGCAGTACGTCCGGCTCGGCCTGCCGCGCGACGCCCTCGACGCCGCCTTCGCCTCGGCGTACAGCGTCAGCGCCTTCACCGACTGGCGCTCCGCGCGGCTCGACCAGGTGTGGCGCAAGCAGCGCGCCGACCAGCCGCCGCCCCCGGCGGACTGGCTCGGTACGACGGCGGCTCTGGCGCAGCGGCACCCGGTGCCCGGCATGCCGGCGGAGAACTGCACCCCGCAGCTCGGCGTGCCCGGGCCATGGCACGAACGGCTGCCGCACTTCCGGCTCGGCTTCACCCCGAGCAGCGGCGACGAGCTCCAGTCGGAGTACCACGTGGCGCGCGAGGTGGCCGCCGAGGCACTCGCCGCCCTGGACGGGGTGGCCGACCGGATCGCCGCCGTGCTGCAGATCTGCGAGCTGCGTACGGTCGCGGCCGACCCGCTCTGGCTCAGCCCGAACCACGGGCGGGACAGCCTGGCGATCCACTTCACCTGGATCGGTGACGCGTCGGCGGTGACGCCGGTGGTGGCCGCGGTGGAGGAGCGGCTGGCGCCGTTCGCGCCCCGCCCGCACTGGGGCAAGGTCTTCGGGCTGGACCCGGCGGCGGTCGCCGCCGCGTACCCCCGGTTCGCGGACTTCCGTGCCCTGCTGTGCGACCTGGACCCGGCCGGGAAGTTCCGCACCGAGGAGCTGGACCGCTATTTCCCCCGCCGCTAGCCGTCCGCACCGAGGGCCGTCCGCGCCGGACGTCGGACCGGTCAGCGGAACCACGATGCCGTGGCGCTGACTAGCCTGGAGGCCCGATCGTCCATCGTGGATCCCCGAGGAGTGTGATGGCGCAGGAGCTTCCCGGCCCCGACGGGCTGGTGCGGGTCGGGATCCGGGCGGTCGGGGCACCCGAGACGGGGAGGGCATCCGGGCCGTCCGGGCCCGCCCGCCCGGCGAGGTCGGCGCGCTCATCCGGGACGGCGTGATCACCGACTCGTTCACCATCGCCGCCTTCACCCGGGCGTCCCTGCGCGGGCTGCTGGGCGACGCCGGTCTGATCACTGGTACGGGTCGGTGATCTCCCGGAGCCGGGTGAGCGCCCGCCGTAGTTGGCTCGTGGCCTGCCGGCCCAGGTGCCGCGTCCATTCGGCTTCGACCTCGGCCTCGGCGGCTCTCGCCACCCGGATCGCGGCTTCGCCGCGCGCGGTGATGGTGACCAGCCGGGCTGGCGGGTCCGCGAGGTCGCCGCGCACCTCACCCTCGCCCACACCGGGGTGCGGTCCGCGGCGGTGGCGATGCTGCGGGCCCGCGGCAGCTTCGATCGCATGATCCACGACACCGCCGTACGGCAGGCCGCGCTCCCTGTCGAGCAGTACGCCATCCGCCTGCGCGGCATGGTCGGATCGCGCCGGAAGGCGCCGGGCGTGACGCGTCTGGAGCCGCTGCTGGACGTCCTGGTGCACGGTCAGGACATCGCCCTGCCGCTGGGCCGGAGCCGCCCGATGCCCACGGACGCGGCGGCCACGGCCGCGACCAGGGCCTGGACCATGGGCTGGCCGTTCGACGCCCGCCGCCGGCTGGACGGGTTCGAACTCGTCGCCGTCGACCACGACTGGTCCGTCGGGCGCGGCCCGCAGGTCGAGGGACCGATCGCGGCGATCCTGCTCCTGCTCACCGGCCGCTACGCGGTCCTCCCGGAGCTCTCCGGCCCCGGCGCCCCCGACCTCACCGCCCGGCTTGCCCCGGCACCTGCCTAACGGCGGCCCGTCGTCATCTGCTCGCGCATGCTGCCGCGCTGCACCGCCCGGCTGATGTCGCTCGGCGAGACGATCCCCACCAGCCGCTGGTCGGTCACCACCAGTGCCCGGCCGTCGGCGCACTCGCTGAGCCGGGGAAGCAGGTCGTTGAGCGCCTCGTCCGGGGCGGCGAGCACCAGCTCGTCGGCCCGGCAGGACACCTCGGCCAGCGTGGTGGTGGCCCGCCGATCGGCGGGGATGCCGCGGACCCGGTCCAGGGTGACCAGCCCGACCGGCCGGCCGTCCTCGGTCAGCGGCAGCGTCGAGTGCCGGTACGCGAATAGGTAGTGGTCCACGAAGTCGGCGACCGTCATGTCCCCGGACGCGGTCTGCGGCTGCGGCGTCATCACGTCGGTGACCCGGACCCCGCGCAGCGCGCTGCCCGTTCGGGCCTGCCGTTCCTCCATGCCGGCCGCGCCGATCAGGAACCAGCCGATCAGCGCCAGCCAGAGCCCGCCCACCCCGGCCCCGACCAGGAACTGCCAGAGCCCCAGGCCGATCAGCAGCGCGCCGAGGACCCAACCGGCCCGGGCCGCCACCACCGAGGCCTTCGTCCGGTCGCCGGTCGCCTTCCACACCGCGGCGCGCAGCAACCGGCCGCCGTCCAGCGGCGCCGCCGGCAGCACGTTGAAGATCGCCAGCAGGATGTTGATGCCGGCCAGCCAGGCCAGCGACCCGAGCAGCAGGCCGTGCGCGCCGGCCAGGGCCAGCAGCATCGCGATGCCGCCGAAGAAGAGGCCGATGATCAGGCTGACCAGCGGCCCGATCCCGGCGATGCGCAGCTCCGCACCCGGGTCGCGGGCCTCCCCGCGCAGCTCGGAGACGCCGCCGAAGAGCCAGAGCGTGATCCCCTCGACCGCGATGCCGTTGCGCTTGGCGATCACGGCGTGGGCCACCTCGTGGGCCAGCAGGCCGAGGAAGAAGACCACCGCCGCGCTCAGGCCGGCCGCCGCGTACGCCAGCGCCGGCCGGTCCGGGTAGGCGCGCGGGAACTGGTTGGCCGCCAGCCCCCAGGCGATCAGCAGGAAGATGACCAGGACGCTCCAGTTGACCCCGACGGGTACCCCCGCGATCCGGCCAAGCCGGAAGCTCGCCCTCATGCGTCCGTCATACCCCCACCTCGTCCCGACATGCCACCGCCCGCACCGATCACCGGCCGGGGGCCTCGCTGACCACGGTCGGCGAGAACTCGTTGGCCGCCTCGACCGCCCACTCCAGCGCGTAGTCGGCCTCCTGCTCCCAGCCCGGCTCACCACCGACGAAGTGCGACCGGCCCGGGAACTCGTGATAGGCGGTCACCGCGCGGGACGGCCGGTAGAGGCCGGCGGCGGACCGGGCCAGCGTCGGCGGCACCACATGGTCCTCGGTGCCGGTCGTGATCAGCAGCGGCGCCCGGCCGTCCCGGTGGGTGTCCGCCTTGGTGGCCGAGTTCGGGTCCAGGTTGGCGAAGGCGCCCTCGAAGAAGACGTGCCCGGCGCCGGGGACGGCGTACCGCTCCCAGGCCGCGTCGGAGTCCTCGCGGCTCAGGGTGTTGCCGAAGGCGTACGCGAAATCGTCGGGGGGGAACGGCACCGCCCGGTGCCGGTTGGCCGGGCTGCGCAGGATGGAGAACCCGGAGCGCAGCGTGCTGAGCGGTAGCTTCAGCACCCCCTTGACCGGGGCCGGGTGCATCGCGACGCCGGCGGCGCCGAGCCCGCGGGAGATCAGCAGCTGGGTGACCAGACCACCGAAGGAGTGTCCCATGATGATCGGGGGGCGGGGCTGGTCCCGAATGATCGCCGCGTAGTGGTCGACCATGTCGGCGATCCGCTGCTCGGCGATCGGAGTGGGGTCGGCGCGCAGCGCCGCCACCTCGGCCTCCATGCCCGGCCACGCCGGGGCGAGCACCTTGAAGCCCAGGGCCGCGTACCGGTCGACCCAGTGTTCCCAGCTCCGGGGCGTCATCCAGAGGCCGTGGATGAGCACGACCGTGTCGACCCGTACCGTCGGCGCGCTGGCCATGGCGTTCCTCCCGGTTCCGCGGCGTGGTCCGGGGGCGCTTACCCGGCGGGGCCGCCCCCGCACCTGTGCGGCCTGACAAATGTCATGGCCGGAACGTGACGGCCGCTCCGGGGGCGGGACGGCCGGCCGCCGGAGCATTCCTGTCATGACCGACACCGCACCGGCCGTCGAACTGGCCGGACTCACCAAGACCTTCGGCCCGGTGACCGCCGTCGACGGGCTCAGCCTCCGGATCGAGCCCGGTGAGGTGGTGGCCTTCCTCGGCCCGAACGGCGCCGGTAAGACCACCACCGTGGACATGCTGCTCGGGCTGGCCCGCCCGGACGCCGGGAGCGTCCGGCTCTTCGGCGGCACCCCCGCCGACGCCGTCCGGCTCGGCCGGGTCGCCGCCGTGATGCAGACCGGCGGGCTGCTCAAGGACCTCACCGTCGGCGAGACGGTGCGGATGACCGCCGAGTTCTACGGCCGGACCCGGCCGGTGGCCGAGGTGCTGGACCGGGCAGGCATCGCGTCCATCGCCGATCGGCTGGTCGGCAAGTGCTCCGGCGGCCAGCAGCAGCGGCTGCGCTTCGCCCTGGCGCTGCTCCCGGACCCGGACCTGATGGTGCTCGACGAGCCCACCACCGGCATGGACGTCGAGGGGCGGCGGGACTTCTGGCAGGCCATCCGGGCCGACGCCCGGACCGGCCGGACCATCATCTTCGCCACCCACTACCTGGACGAGGCCGACGCGTACGCGGACCGGATCGTGCTGGTGCGGCAGGGCCGGGTCGTCGCCGACGGCACCACCGCGGAGATCAAGAACCTGGCCGCCGGCCGGATCGTCCGGGCCACCCTCCCCGGCGCCGACCAGGCCGTGCTCGCCGCCCTGCCCGGCGTCCGCGCGGTCGAGGTACGCGGCGACGTGGTGCTGGTCCGCACCGACGACTCGGACGAGGTCGCCCGGCACCTGCTCACCCGGACCGCCGCCCGGGACGTCGAGATCACCTCCCGCAACCTCGAGGACGCCTTCCTCGCCCTCACCACCGACGGCCCGGCCACCGATGGCTCGACCACCCCCGGCCCGACCGCCGCCCGCCCGACCGCCCAGACCATCGGAGCCTGAGATGACCGTCGCCGCCCCCTCCGCCCCGTCCGTCACCCGCGCCGACCGGCGGCCGCCCGCCCTGGGCGGGTTCTCCATCGCCGTGCTGGCCATCGAGATCCGCCGGGTCCTGCGGAACCGCCGGACGCTGGTCTTCATCCTGGTCATGCCGGCGGTCTTCTTCCTCCTCTTCGGACTCCCGCAACGCGGACAGGAGCTGCCCAACGGCCGCCCGGTCACCGGCTGGATCATGATCAGCCTCGCCGTGTACGGCGCCATGGTCGCCACCACCAGCGCCGGTGCCGCGGTGGCCACCGAGCGGGCGCTGGGCTGGAGCCGGCAGCTCCGGCTCACCCCGCTGCGCCCGCCCGCGTACGTGGCGACGAAGGTGGCCACCGCCATGGTGCTCGGGCTGATCGCGGTGCTCGTCGAGTTCGCGGTCGGCGCGGCCGCCGGGGTCCGGCTGCCCGTCCAGGTCTGGCTGCTGTCCGGGCTCACCGCCTGGCTCGGCTCGCTGGTCTTCGCCGCCTTCGGGCTCTTCGTCGGCTACCTCGCCCCGGCCGAGAACGTCATGCAGTTCATGGGCCCGATCCTGGCGATCCTGGCCATGCTCGGCGGCCTCTTCGTCCCGCTCGACGTGCTGCCGCACGTGCTGCAGCAGATCGCCAAGTTCACCCCGGTGTACGGGGTCGGCCAGCTGGCCCGGGCCCCGCTGACCGGGGCCGGGCTGGACTGGGTGGCGCTGGGCAACGTGGCCGGCTGGACCGTGCTCTTCGGCCTCGGCGCGGCCCGGCTGTTCCGCCGGGACACCACCCGGGTCTGACGGGTACGGCGGAGACTAGCGTGTTCCGGATGGACCTCCCGTCGGACCTGCCCCGGCCGGCGAGCCGCCACTGGCGGGTCACCGGCTGGTTGCTGGCCGCGGTCTGGCTCTTCTTCCTCAACATCCCGCTGCTCGCCGCCCTGCACCAGCCAGAGGTCTGGCGGCGGGTGGTGGGCGCGGTGACGCTGCTCGCCTTCGGGGTCCTCTACGTCGGCGTCTTCCAGTGGGCCCGGGGCCAGCGGCAGCAGCACCGGGGCATCCCCGCCGGCCATGCCTGGGCGGCCGTGGCGCTGCTGCTCGCGCTCGGGCTGGCCGGCATCCCAGGGACCGGTGGCGACTGGTTGACCACGCTGGTCTTCGTCGCGGCGGCGGCGGTGTTCCTGCTGCCGAACCGGCAGGCGCTGGTGGTGGTCGCCCTGGCCGCGCTGACCCCGCCGGTCACGGCCGCGCTGGTGCCCGGCTGGGAGGCGGAGGGCACCGTGGTCTTCGCGGTGCTGCTCGCCTCGTTCGCCATGTTCGGGGTGACCCGGCTGGCCCAGCGCAACAGCGAACTCCAGGCCGCCCAGCAGGAGATCCGCCGGCTGGCGGTGGCCGAGGAGCGGGCGCGCACCGCCCGGGACCTGCACGACATCCTCGGCCACTCGCTGACCGTGGTGGCGGTGAAGGCCGAGCTGGCCGGGCGGTTGCTGGACTTGGACCCGGACCGGGCGGCCACCGAGATCGCCGACGTGGAACGGCTGGCCCGGCAGGCCCTCGCCGACGTGCGGGGCACGGTAGGGGCGTACCGGGGGATGAGCCTGGCCGGGGAACTGGCGGGTGCCCGCTCCGCGCTCGCCGCCGCCGGCATCGCCGCGGAGCTGCCGGACGCGGCGCCGGAGCTGCCGGCGGAGCGGGACGAACTCTTCGGCTGGACGGTTCGGGAAGGGGTGACCAACGTGGTCCGGCACAGCGGGGCGCGGCGCTGCGAGATCCGGGTGGAACCGGGCCTGGTCGAGATCCGCGACGACGGGCGGGGACCCGCCGCGGAGACCGGCTCGGACGGACACGGGCTGGTCGGCCTGCGCGAGCGGGCCCGGCGGCTGGACGCCACCGTCACCGTCGGCCGCCGCGCGGACGGACCGGGCTTCCTGCTCCGCGTCGCCCTGCCGATGGACCGGGGCACCGGTGAGCGCGAGGAGTGAGCCGGGGTTGCGAGCCCCGCAGTCGCGAACGAAAGGTGGGCACCGTGAGCGCGAGGAGTGAGCCGGGGTTGCGAGCCCCGCAGTCGCGAACGAAAGGTGGCCACCTTTGAGCGGGCCGATCCGGCTGCTGCTCGCCGACGACCAGGCGCTGGTCCGGGGGGCGCTGGCCGCGTTGCTGTCGCTGGAGCCGGACCTCACGGTGGTCGCCGAGGTCGGGCGGGGCGACGAGGTGGTCCCCGAGGCCCGCCGCACCACGCCCGACGTGGCCCTGCTCGACGTCGAGATGCCCGGCCTGGACGGGATCGCCGCGACCACCGCGCTGCGCGCCGCGGTGCCCGGCTGCCGGGTGCTGGTGGTGACCACCTTCGGCCGCCCCGGCTACCTGCGGCGGGCGATGGAAGCGGGCGCCAACGGCTTCGTGGTGAAGGACACCCCGGCCCGGCAGCTCGCCGACGCGGTACGCCGGGTGCATGCCGGGCTTCGGGTGGTCGACCCCACCCTGGCCGCGGAGACCCTGGCCACCGGGGCCAGTCCGCTGACCGAACGGGAGACCGAGGTGCTGCGGACGGCCCGGGGCGGCGGCACGGTGGCCCAGCTCGCCGCCGTGCTGCACCTGTCCGAGGGGACGGTGCGCAACCACCTCTCCGCCGCGATCGGCAAGACCGGCGCGCGGAACCGGGCCGACGCGGTGCGCATCGCCGAGGAGAACGGCTGGCTGCTCGGCGAGTGAGCGCGCCGGTCAGGCGGTGGCCGGCGGGGCGGGCAGCTCGTCGACCACCACGACACCGGTGCCGGCGGGCACCTCGCCGAGGAGTTGGCGCTGGCCGCTGCGGGTCAGCCGGATGCAGCCGTTGGTGACGTTCTGCCCGAGGGTGTCGTCGTTGTGCCAGCTGTGCAGGCCGATGTGGGCACCGCGCAGCCCGGCCGGGACGGCGCCCGGATCGTCGGGGATCGCGCCGAGGGCGAAGATGTCCACCCCGCCGTAGACCGCCTGCGGCGGGGGCGTGCGGCCGAGGACGAAGGTGCGCCCGAGCGGGGTGAACTGGCCCGGCCTGCCGAGGCTGACCTCCCACGACTTCACCGCGCGGCCGTCGCGGTACCAGGTCAGCCGGTGCGGTCGGCGTTCCACCACGATCTGGTCCCGGAGCGCGACGGTGGTCCAGCCGCCGGCTGGCAGCCAGGCGATCCGGCGGTTGGCCGAGGGGAGCAGCACCGCCGTCCAGCCGACGCGGTGGTCGACCACCGGCATGGTCAGCTTCACGTCCCGGATGGTGGGGGCGAGGAAGGCCAGCGGGCGTCCGCCGGGCGCGTCGTAGGCGGCGATCTGCCGGGTGGGCGCGAGCCCCTCGGTGAGCGGGCGGAGATCGCCCGATCCCGGGTCGGTGGGGAAGCCGCGTGGCGCGGGCTCGTAGTCCACGACCGGCAGGTCGTCCGGGGCGGGCGCCGCCGCGGGTACCGACTCCGCGGGTGTCGGCGCCGCGTCGGTCGCGACGGGGCCGGCCGGGCCGGTCACCACGGGGCCGGCCGCGGCCCCGGTCGGCGTCGGCCCGCCGGTGAGCGTCCGCCCGACCAGCAGTGCGGCCAGGAGCAGCAGCGGTACGCCGAGCGCGGCGAGCAGCCAGCCCAGCGTCCATCGGGAGATCAAACGGTCAAACAGCACAAAATGACTGTAAAGGAAAGGAAGCCCCCCGCTCGGCTGAAGTGCGGCGCGGGGGGTCTCCGAGTCGGTCCGGGCCGGTCGGATCGGGCCGGCCGGGCCGGGTCAGGGCAGCTTCGCGCCGATGTGGACGGCGACCGCGTCGTGCGCGTTGATGTTCGCCGCGAACCAGCCGCTGGAGTCCACCGTGATCACCGGCCCGCTGCAGGAGCCGTTGCTGAAGTCGCCGTGGATGACGTCGCAGTACCGGCCGGCGGGCAGCCCCGCGTAGTAGGAGCGGCCGGTGACCGCGAAGTCCTCGTCGTTGATGGTCAGGTAGCCCTTGCCGGCCCGGCTGAACGCGATGTGCTGGTACCCGTTGTCGTACCAGTTGGCCACCGCGGCGCCCTGGGTGGCGTTGTTGAACGCCACCATGTTGGCGATCACCCGCCAGCGGTGCTCGCACTGCCAGCCCGAGTAGCAGGTGGTGTTGAGCGTCTTGTTGTCGGCGTCCGAGGGCGGGCCCTGGTCCCGGCTGCTGAAGGTGAAGCTCGACATCACCGTCGGCGACCCGTACGGCCAGGCCAGCATGAACGCGTTCGCGAGCGCGTAGGTGCCGCCGTTGCGGTAGGTGAGCACCCCGCCGTCGCGCTGGGTGTCGTGGTTGTCCACGAAGACCGCGGCCGAGCCGGTGGGCAGGTAGCCCCACGCCTCGCCGAAGTTCCTCAGGTACGCCAGCCGCTCGCTGTTGAACATCCGGGCGAGGTCCTTGCCGTACCGGAACTCGTGCACGTCGCCGTTGCCGGTGTACTCGGTCGGCTGGATCGGCTCACCGGCGCCGTAGATGACCTCCTGCACGACGTATGCCGAGCGGGAGAGCTTGCCCTTGATGGCGGCGATGTCGGCGGCCGGCATGTGCTTGCTGGCGTCCAGCCGGAACCCGTCCACGCCGAGCGAGAGCAGGTCGTTCAGGTAACCGGCGAGCTTCGACCGGACGTAGTCCGACTCGGTCCTGAGGTCTGCGAGGTTGACCAGCTCGCAGTTCTGCACCTCGTACCGGTCGTTGTAGTTGACGATGTCGTCGCCGCCGTTGCGGCCGCAGTGGTGGAAGTCCTGGGTCTGGTAGCTGCCCGGGTAGTCGTAGTGCCCGTACGACGAGCCGGCCCAGCCGGTGCCGCCGTTGTCCTGGCCGGACATGTGGTTGATGACGGCGTCGACGATCACCTTGACGCCGGCGGCGTGGCAGGTGTTCACCATGGACTGGAACTGTGCGCGGGTGCCCTTGCGGGACTCGACCCGGTAGCTGACCGGCTGGTAGGCCAGCCACCACGGGTTGCCCTTGACGTGCTCCTGGGGCGGGGAGACCTGGACGTAGCCGTAGCCCTTGGGGCCGAGCACGCTGGTGCACTCGCTGGCCACCGAGGGCCAGTTCCACTCGAAGAGCTGGGCGATGACCTTCTTGGTGCCGGACGGGGCCGCGGCGGCCGGGGGAGCCGCCACGGCCGTCGGTACGAGCAGGCTGGCGATCATGCCGAGGGCGAGGACCGCCGAGCGGCATCGGCGTCGATCCATCGGGACTCCTGGGGGTACGGGGGGACGGGGTGGCGCGGCGCGGGGAGGACTCCGACTGTCGAGTTCTTGCAACAGTGGCCTGAAATTTTCGGCAAGGTTACAAGCGTGTTGCAACGGCTGTCAACGGATGGAAATGCGTCGCTGGATTTGGCGCTACACGCGCGCCGGGGGCACCCGGTTCGACCGATCGGCCGAGAAATTCGCGACCGGGCTGATCCGCTCGCCACGCCGCTCCGTACCTGAGGAGGGAGCAGGGTCGGCCGGTGGGGGCGCCGCCGTGAGACACGATCGAGGAGCAGATGGCCCGGGCAGAGCAGAACGAGAAGGCGGCGACCGTCCGGACCACCAGCACCAGTCGAGGCGCCCGGACGCGGTCCAAGTCCGCACTGGTCGCGCTGACCGCGTCCGCGCTCGCCCTCGCCTGGGCCGGCGTCGAACTGGCCGGCGCGGGCGGGACGGTGTACGCGTACGGCTTCTTCTTCACCGAGTTCTTCGCCGGGGTGGTCGCCCTGGTCTCGCTTAGCCTCACCGTGATGATGGGGCTGCTCGCCACCGACCGGCTGGTGCTGCTGATCCGGCATCGGGTGCTGCTCCAGTCCGCGCACCGGGCCACCGGCATCCTCGGCGTGGCCGGACTGGTCGTCCACGTCATCACCAAGATCTCGATCGGCCGGGCCGCGCCGACCGACGCCGTGGTGCCGTTCATCGGGGGCCGGGGGCTCTACGTCGGGCTGGGCACCGTGGCCGCCTTCCTGATGGTCAGCGTGCTCTGGACCGGCCTGATCCGGGTCCGCTTCGCCGGGGTCGGTCCGAAGTGGCTGTGGCGGGCGCTGCACTCCATGGCCTACGTCTCCTGGCCGTTCGCCCTGCTCCACGGCCTCAACGCGGGCCGGCCGGCCAGGTCCTGGGTGGTGCTGAGCTACCTGGCCTGCGTGCTGCTGGTGGTGCTGGCGCTGCTGGTCCGGGTCTCCGTCCACCTGGGCAGGCGCAGCCGGGAGCAGCACCAGGCCGCCGCGCTGAACCAGGCGATGGCCGGCAGGCCGGCCGAGGAGAGCCCGGGACTCTTCGCCGGCCTGGTCCGCCGCCGCTCCGCCGACGAGGAGAGGAGCCGCGCCGGCCGGGGCCGCGAGGGCGGCTGGGCGGAGACCACCGCGACCTCGTGGACCGCGCCGGCCGGCACCGCCCGCCGCCGCGACCCCGACCGGTTCGCCGTGCCGGTGGTGCCCGCGCCCGGCTCGCTGCGCGAGCCCGTCCGGGCGGCGTCCCGGCGCCGGCGCGACGAGGAGTCGGCGCCGGTCACCGTACGGCGGGACGAGGCGCCGGTGGCCCGCCGCCGCGACGACGACCGACCGGCCCGGCGACGCGCCGCCGAGCCGGAGCCCGCCGGCCGGGGCCGGCCGGACGAGCGGTCCGCCCGCCGGTACCGGGACGAGCAGGAGCGTGCCGCCCGCCGGTACCGGGACGAGGAGGAGGGTGCCGCCCGCCGGTACCGGGACGACGTGGACGCCCGCTACTCGGCGCCGCCGCAGCGGCCGGTCGCGCCGGAGGAGCCGTGGGACAGCCCGCGGCGGTGGGAGAGCAGCGAACGGCCGGTCTCCGCGGAGCCCATCTCCGCCGGGCCGATCTCGGCCGGGCCGATCTCCGCGGCTCCGCGCAGCGGCGGCGGCCGGCACAGCGCCGAGGAGGAGGTGCCGGAGGAGCCGGACTACTGGCGGCCGCCGGCCCGGTACGTCCCGGACGACCTGCCCGTCGACGACACCCCCACCCTGGTCGACCTCGCCTCCCGGCGGGCGCTGAAGGCCGCCGGCGAGGGCCGGTCGTCCCGGCGGCGTCGGGCCAGCGCCGACGCGGTCGACGGGGCGTACTGGGCCGGGCTGCGGGGTGAGGCGAAGTGATGCGGACGACCGTGCCACCGGTCGCCTGCGTCGGCGAACCCCGGCTCACCGCCGGTTTCGCCGAGTTCGGCCGGCTCGACCTGCTGGCCCACGAGGAGGTGCACGGCCCGATCGGGCCGATGGAACCGGCCAGCCTGCTCCGGCTGGCCGAGGCCATCGACCTGAAGGGCAAGGGTGGCGCGGCCTTCCCGTTCGCCCGCAAGCTGCGCGCCGTGCTGGAGTCCTGCGAGCGGCAGAGCCTCTCCGCCGTGGTGGTGGTCAACGCCAGCGAGGGGGAGCCGGCGAGCTGGAAGGACAAGGTGCTGCTCACCCGGGCGCCGCACCTGATCCTCGACGGCGCCGCCCTGGCCGCGTACGCGCTGGACGCCGAGGAGATCGTGATCGGGGTGGCCGACGACGACGTGGGCCGGCCGTCGCTGACCGAGGCGCTGCAGGAGCGCCGGATGCCGGTGCCGACCACCATCGTCACCGTGCCGCACCGGTTCATCTCCGGCGAGGGCGGCGCGCTGGTCAACGGCATCAACGGTCTGCCGCACATCCCGCCCGGCACCAAGAAGCGGTCCAGCGACTCCGGGGTCGGCGGGCTGCCCACCCTGCTCTCCAACGCCGAGACCTTCTCCCAGCTGGCGGTCGCCGCCCGGCTCGGCCCGTACGAGTACGCCGCGCTCGGCACCGACGACGAGCCCGGGACCGTGCTGCTCACCGTCACCGGGGCGGCCGGCCGCCCGGCGGTGGTGGAGTGTGCCGCCGGCACGCCGCTGCGGGAGATCCTCGAGCTGTGCGAGGTGCCCGAGGGGCCGGGCGTCCTGACGGGCGGCTACCACGGCAAGTGGATCACCCCGGAGGCCGCGGACCGGGCCGAGGTCTCCCGCAAGGGGCTTACCAGGGTCGGCGGCACCCTGGGCGCCGGCATCATCGTCCCGCTCGGCCGGGACACCTGCCCGCTGGGCGAGGCCGCCCAGGTGGTCCGCTACCTGGCCGGCGAGTCCGCCGGACAGTGCGGGCCGTGCAAGATGGGCCTGCCCGACCTGGCCCGCGCCGTCGACCTCGCGGTCTCCGGCAGCGCCCCGATCGAGATCGTCCGGGCGGCGGCCGGCGACGTGAAGGGGCGCGGCGCGTGCAGCCACCCCGACGGCACCGCGCGGTTCGCCCTCTCCGCGGTCGAGGTCTTCGCCGAGGACCTCCGGCTGCACACCACCGGGGAGGGCTGCGGCAAGCGGGTCAAGGGCGTGCTGGGCCTGCCCGGGGCGCCCGACGCGAACCCGCAGAAGCTCACCCTGGACTGGTCCCGGTGCGACGGGCACGGGCTCTGCGCGCACGTGGTGCCGGACTTCATCCGGCTCGACGCCAACGGTTATCCGGCCTTCCCGTCCACCCCGGTGCCGACCTGGCTGCGGGAGGGCGCGCTCAAGGCGGTCAAGGTCTGTCCCGAACTCGCGCTCCGGCTCGCCAAGGCCGAGTAGCCGACCGAGAGGAGGCGCGGATGTCGCGTCGTACCACGGTGGCCCGCCGGGCCACCGCCGCCGCTGTCGCGCTCGCCACGCTGCTCGGCGTCGCGTCCTGCGCGGTCGGCCCGGAGTCCGCGTCGCCGGTGAGCGCCGTCGCGGCCGCGTCTCCCGCCGCCCCGACGACCGGGCCGGCCGCACCCGGCGGCACGCCCGCCGCCCGGCCGGTCGTCCCGGCCCGGGTGCCGGAGACGCTGAAGTTCACCGCGACGACCCTGGACGGCACCCGGTTCTCCGCCGCCGACCTGGCCGGGAAGCCGGTGGTGCTCTGGTTCTGGGCGCCCTGGTGCGCCACCTGCGCCAGTCAGGCGTGGACGGTCGCCGAGATCGCCCCGAAGTACCGGGACACCGTGCCGATCGTCGGCGTCGCGGGGCTGGGCGAACAGCAGGCGATGAAGGAGTTCGTCACCGAGTTCGAGCTGGCCGGCACCCCGCAGCTCGACGACCGGGCCGGGGCGCTGTGGCGCCGGTTCGAGGTGGTCGAGCAGAGCACTTTCCTGATCATCGACCGGGACGGCCGGGTCGTCCACCAGGGCTTCCTCGACGGGGAGTCGCTCAGCCGCCGGGTCGCCGCGCTGGCCCGCTGATGACCACCCCGCTGCTGCTCGCGCTGACCGCCGGGATGCTCGGCGCGGTCAACCCGTGCGGCTTCGCGATGCTGCCCGCGTACCTGTCGCTGCTGGTCGCCGGCCCGCTGGACGGGCGCGGCACGGTCGGCCGCGCGCTCACCGCGACCGCCGGGCTGACCCTCGGGTACGTCGTGGTCTTCGGCGCGTTCGGCCTGGCCCTGGCACCGCTGGCGGACTGGCTGCGCCCCCGGCTGCCGTGGACGACCGTGACGCTCGGCCTGCTGCTGGCCGCGGTCGGCTGCTGGCTGCTCGCCGGTCGGCGGCTGCCCACCCCGCGCCCGTTCGCCCGGGCGCCCCGGCTGACCCGTTCGCTGCCGTCCATGGCGCTGTTCGGCATGGCGTCCGCGCTGGCCTCGCTGACCTGCACGATCGCCCCGTTCCTGGCCATCGTGGTGACCAGCCTCCAGGCCGGCTCGACGCTGCGCGGGCTGGCGCTCTTCGGGGCGTACGCGGTCGGGATGGGGTTGGTGGTCGCGGTGGCCGCGCTCGGCGTGGCGCTGCTGCGCGGCCAGGTGGTGGCCCGGCTGCGCGGCGCCGGCGCGTTCGTGCCCCGGCTGAGCGGCCTGGTGCTGCTCGTCGCCGGGGGCTACGTCGCCTGGTACGGCTGGTACGAGGTCCGGCTCGCGCTGGGTCGGCACGACGCCTTCGGCGACCCGGTCGTGGTGGCCGCGGCCCGGGTCCAGCAGGCCCTGGTCGCCGGGCTGGCCGCGGCCGGCCCGGCGGTCCTCGCGGTGGCCCTGGTCGCGCTGCTGCTGGTGGCCCGGCGGCGGGTGAACGGGCGGCGGGTGGCGCGGCGGTCCACGCCGGATCGGCCAGGGCGTCAGGCTCCACGACGCAGGCGGACAGCGCTGTCCCCGTGAGCGATATGACTGTCAGGCACATTTGTGCCTGACAGTCATATCGGTTGGCGGAGATGTTGTCGTCGGCGCCCCCGGGACCTCGTCGAATCGACCCCGGAACGGTCGCCGTCAGCCTCGGCCCGGGTCGCCTGCGGTCAGCGGATCGGCGTGAGCCGGTCGGCGCCCAGCTTGTCGCGGAGCACCTCCGGCACCAGCACCGAGCCGTCGGGCTGCTGGAAGTGCTCCAGGATGGCCGGGAAGAGCCGGCTGGTGGCCAGCGCCGAGCCGTTCAGCGTGTGCACGAACCGGGTCTGCTTGCTGCCCGGCTCCCGGTAGCGGATGGCCGCCCGGCGGGCCTGGTAGTCGCCGCCCCAGGAGACCGACGACACCTCCTTGTACCTGCCGGTGCTCGGCATCCAGACCTCGACGTCGAGGGTCTTCTTCATCGCGGCGCTGGCGTCGCCGGCCGCGAGCAGGCTGGTCTGGTGGTGCAGCCCCAACTGCTCGACCAGGCCCTCCACGTGGGCGACCATCGCCTCCAGGGCGGCGCCCGCCTGCTCGGGCAGGGTGAACTGGAAGATCTCCACCTTGTTGAACTGGTGGCCGCGTACGGTGCCCCGCTCGTCGGAGTGCGAGCCGGCGGCCTCGCGCCGGTAGCACGGGGTGTACGCGAACGCCTTCAGCGGCAGCTTCGCGGTCTCCAGGATCTCGTCCTGGAAGGCCCCGAGGATCGCCGTCTCCGCGGTGGGCAGCAGGAACTGCCCGCGCGGAGCCGACTGCTTGTCCAGGTGGTAGACGTCGTCGTGGAACTTCGGGAACTGGCCGGCGGCGAAGCCGGCGCTGTCCAGCAGCAGGTGCGGCGGGAGCAGGAACTCGTACCCGGCCTGGATGTTCTGCTCGATCAGCCAGTTGACCAGCGCCCACTCCAGCCGGGCGCCCATGCCGGTGTACATCCAGAAGCCCGAACCGCCGAGCTTGACGCCCCGCTCGTGGTCGACCAGGCCGAGCGCGCGGGACAGCTCCACGTGGTCCCGGACCTTCTCGATGGCCGGCGGCTCGCCGAAGGTCCTGACGACCCGGTTCGCCTCCTTGCCACCGGCGACCACGTCGTCGGCGGGCAGGTTGGGCAGCTCGCTCATCGCGGTCCGCAACCGGGACTGCACCTCGTCCAGCTGGGACTCCAGCTCGGCGAGCTGCTTGCGCTCGGCCTCCGGCGCAGGCTCCGGCGTGGTGCCGGCCCGCTTCGCCTGCGCGTACGCCCGGGCCTCCGCCTTGCGGCGCTGCCGCTCGGCGTCGATCTCGCTGATCAGGGCGCGGCGCTCCTGGTCGAGTCGCTGGATCTCGTCCAGCGCCCGGTTGACCTCGGCGGGATCCAGACGCTTCGCCAGCCCGGTCGCCACCGCCTCGCGATCCTTCCGGATCAACTCCATGTCGAGCATGCTGCTCGTACGCCTCCGTCCAGGCAGTCAGGTGGGACCCCCAGATGCTACCGTCGCGGCCCCGTCCGGCCGTCCCGCACCCGGGACCGGCCGTCAGAGCCGGACGGGCATCAGGATGGAGAAGGCGTGCTCGTCGTCCGGGCGGCGCACGGCCAGCGGGGCGATCGGCCCGTCCAGCTCCAGCAGGAGCTGCCCCCGGTCGCCGGCGTCGAGGGCGTCGAGCAGGTACTCCCGGTTGACCCCGACCCGGACGGCGTCCGCCTCCGCCGCCTCGTCCGGACCGACCACCCGCAACCCGCCCCGCTCGTCCAGCCCCAGCACGGTCACCTCGGCGCGTACCCCGTCGTGCTCCTTCACCAGCACCGGCGCGCCCTCGGCGGCCACCGCCGCGCGCAGCGCCACCACGTCCACCACCACCCGATGCGCCGGCGCGCCGGTCAGGTGGCCGTGCAGCAGCCGGCGGTGGTCCGGGAAGTCGTACGGCAGGGGCGCCGTCCGCACCGCGCGGCCGGCGACGGAGACCTCGACGGTCTCCCGGTCGACGGTGACGTGCGCCTCCGGGGTGATCCCGGCGCCGGTGTCCAGCAGGGCGCGCGCCTCGTCGACGAAGCCGACCGGGACGAGCACCCGCACCGGTGGCCCGTCCATCTTCCACCCGGTCCGGGCCACGGCCAGCCGGTGCCGGTCGGTGGCGACCAGCCGTACGCCGTCCGGCTCCACCTCCAGCAGCACCCCGGCCAGCACCGGCAGCTCCGGGTCGGCGCCGACGGCGAAGCGGACCGCGTCGACGGCGGCGGCGAGGTCGGCACGGTGCAACACGAGACGGGTGGTCATCGGGGTCTCCTCGGGGTCGATCAGGGCACGGACCCGGGAGAGCTCACGGCGGGCGTCGGCGAGACCGTCCTCCAGCCGGCGCAGGTGCGCGTCCAGCAGCCGGCCGACCACCGCGGGCTCGGACCGGTGCCGCAGCGCGGCGCCGATCTCGGCCAGCGGCATGCCGACCCGGCGCAGCCCGGCCACCAGCCGGGCCGGGGCGACCTGGTCGTCGGTGTACCAGCGGTAGCCGGTCACCGGGTCGACCAGCGCGGGCACCAGCACGCCGGAGCGGTCGTAGAACCGCAGCGCGCTCACCGTCAGCCCGCTGGCCCGGGCCAGTTCGCCGATGCTGCGCAGTTCGCTCTCCACGACGACCGATCCTGTGCCCTCAACCCGGTCGAGGGTCAAGCCGTCGGGCCCGCGTCGACCACGCGGAACGTCATCCCCGCCTTCACCAGGCGCTCCAGCAGGGCGTCGCCCATCGCGGTCACCGGGGTCACCTGCCCCGAGGTCGGCGGCAGGTCGTCGCAGGCCAGGCAGAGGGCCGACTCGGCGAGCATCTTCGCGGTCTCGTCGTAGCCGGGGTCCCCGCCGGCCACCTCGGTGAGCACCTTCCGGCCGCCGCCGGAGCCCAGGAAACGCACCCGGAACCAGGACTTCGCCCGCTGCTCGGGAGTCGGCCCCTGACCGGAGGAGAGCCGGCCGAGCAGCCAGCGCCGGGTCGGCGGCAGCTTCACCAGCCCGACCAGACCGGCCATCCCGACCCCGGCGACCAGGATCGTCGGGAGCCGCTTCACCGCGGCGAAGTGCCGGTAGCGGAAGTCCGGGCCGTACTCCGGGCGGGCCGCGGCCGACCGGCGGACCACCTGCGGGTCGATGGTCGGCAGCGGCACCACCCACCTGCCCAGCTCCCTGGACCGGCCCACCTTCCCGGGCACCGCCCGCACCCGGCGCCCCTCCGGGC
Organism: Micromonospora sp. GCM10011541; assembly: GCF_042650725.1. NCBI lineage: Bacteria > Bacillati > Actinomycetota > Actinomycetes > Micromonosporales > Micromonosporaceae > Micromonospora > Micromonospora sp. GCM10011541. The sequence goes on along the minus strand of NZ_JBHSBP010000010.1, from coordinate 452,922 downwards.
GCGGCTCGACCGCCTTGCGCGCCTTGGCGGCCCGGCTCATCTCCCCGGTCCGGGAGAACGCGGTCAGCGCCGAGTGGTACGTCCCGGCGGAGAACCGGCCGCCGGCCCGGACGAAGCCGTCCACCGTGATCGGCCCGTCCGACGGGAGCTGCTTGACGGTGTACCAGGCGCCGAGGTCGTGCGGGATCGAGTCGAAGCCGCAGGCGTGCACCAGCCGCGCCCCGGTGCGCACCGCCTCGGCGTGGTGCCGCACGTACATCAGGTCGACGAACTCCGGCTCGCCGGTGATGTCCAGGTAGTCGGTGCCGGCGTCGGCACAGGCGGCGACCAGCGGCTCCCCGTGGTGGACGTACGGGCCGACGGTGCTGGCCACCACCCGGGCGCTCGCGGCGACCGCGCGCACCGACTCCGGGTCGGTCATGTCGGCGGTCAGCAGCGGCAGCTCGGCCAGGGCGGGGTCGATCGCAGCGAGCCGGTCCCGCACCGCGGCCAGCTTGGCCGGGTTGCGGCCGGCCAGCGCCCAGCGCAGTCCGGTGGGGGCGTGCCGGGCCAGGTACTCGGCGGTGAGCGCACCGGTGAAGCCGGTCGCGCCGAACAGGACGAGGTCGTGCGGGCGGTCGTCGCGCATCCGCCGAGTGTGCCATCCCGGGCGCGCGGATCACGGGGAGAAGACCGCCCGGACGCAACCGTCCGCCCGCTCCCGGAACAGCGCGTAACCGTCGGCGCCGCGCTCCAGCGGCAGCCGGTGGGTGGCCAGGTGTTCGGTGCGCAGCTCGTCGCGGGCCATCCGGTCCAGCAGCATCGGAATCCAGCGCTGCCCGTGCTGCCGGGCGCTACGGACGGTCAGCCCCTTGTTCATCACCGCGCCGAGCGGAAACGCGTCGACGAAGCCGGTCCAGGTGCCGAGGACGACCACCGTGCCGCCCTTGCGGCAGGCGTGCACCGCCTCGCGCAGCGCCAACGGCCGGTCCGCTCCGCCGCCGAGCCGGCCGCCGAGCAGCCCCGGTGGCTCCGGTTCCATGCCGACGGCCTCCACACACACGTCCGGGCCCCGGCCGCCGCTGCGCTCCCGCAGCTCGGCCGGGACGTCCACGTACTGGTAGTTGAGCGGCTCCGCGCCGACGTGCCGGTCCACCATGCGCAGCCGGTCGTCGTACCGGTCGATGACGATCACCCGGGCCGCGCCGCGCAGCACGGCGGACCGGGCGGTGAGCTGCCCGACCGCCCCCGCCCCCCAGACCGCGACCACGTCACCCGGCCCGACCTCGCCCAGCTCGGCGCCCATCCAGCCGGTCGGCGCGGCGTCCGAGGCGAACACCGCCCGGTCGTCGCTGACCGGGTCCGGCACGGTGAACGCGCCCACGTCGGCGTACGGCACCCGGACGTACTCGGCGTGGCTGCCGGCGAAGCCGCCGAGCGGGGCGGGCCGGCCGTAGCAGCCGCCGGTCGGCTGGCCCCAGGCGGACTCGGTCGCCGCCGCGCCGGTGCTGCTGCCGTTGTCGCAGCAGGCGAAGAGGCCCTGCCGGCAGAACCAGCAGGCGCCGCAGGCGACGGCCGCGCAGACCACCACCCGGTCGTCGACCCGGTGCCGGCGGACCTCCGGGCCGACCTCCACCACCTCGCCGAGGAACTCGTGGCCGAGCACGTCCCCGGCCGCGAGGAACGGAATCCGCCCGCCCAGCAGCGGCAGGTCCGCGCCGCAGGTGGCGCTGCGCCGGACCCGGACGATCATGTCGTGCGCGTTGCGCAGCTCCGGGTCGGGCACCTGCCGTACCGCCAGCGCGTCGACGCCCTCCCAGCACAGTGCCCTCACCCGGCGGCCCCCGGGCGGTCCAGCCGCGAGCGGTCGGCGCGGAGCACCTCGCCGGTCTCGGCGAGCTGCTTGGCCTCCCGCAGGGCCTGCCGGATCAGCAGCCCGGGGTCGTCGCCGACCAGGTGGGCGGCCAGGCCGGGCAGCCGCGGCGAGCCGCCGAGCGGTCGGGCGGCCAGCTCGGTGCCGCGCCCACCGGGTGCCGGGCGGGTGTGCACCTCCACCGCGCCGTCGAGCCGGCGCAGCGGCTCCGGCCACCGTCCGCCGGGCAGCACCGCCTCCGGCGGGCCGGTCAAGGTCACCACCTGCCACCGCGCGGGCCGCGGGTCGGCACCGGTCACCCGCGGCCAGCTCCGGTGCCGGGGTACGACCAGCGCCCGGACCGCCGTCGCGCCGGCCCCGGCCACCGCGAGGGCGATCGTGCCCCGGGCCAGCCGTCCCATCCGTACCACCTGCCCCTCGCCTCGTCGCGGGTCGGCGGGCGGCCGGTCACGCGCGGCCGACCGCTCGCGGGTGTCCAGCATCCGGGCGGTCCGGGTGAAGCCGGCTCGCCCCGAAGGGGTGAACCGGCGCGGGCCGGGTAACCGCTCGCCGCACGACCGGGAGCGGACGCGACGGGGAGGGGCCGCATGCCGGAGGACCGCGACCGCGTCGGGACCGCCGACGCGCCGCCGCTGCTCGCGTCGCGGCTGTCGCCCGCCGTCCTGCCCGAGCCGGTGGTGGTCCGGCCCCGGCTGCTGGACCGGCTGGACCAGGGCGTCACCGGTCCGGTCACCCTGGTGCGCGCGCCGGCCGGCTGGGGCAAGACCACGCTGCTCGCCTCGTGGGCGCGGGCGTCCCGGGCCGAGCCGCCACCCGCCTGGGTCGCCGTCGAGGCCGGCGACACCGGGGAGCGGCTCTGGTCGTACCTGGCGGCGGCCCTGCGCGGGGTCGTCGAGGGTACGGCGGACGACGCGCCCCGCCCCCCGGTGCCGGACACCCCGTCCCGCCCCGACCAGCTCGAACTGCTCGCGGCGGCGCTCGCCGCCCGGGAGCGCCCGGTGCTGCTGGTCCTGGACGACCTGCACCGGGTCACCGATCCGGCCGCGCTGACCGGGCTGGAGTTCCTGCTGCGGCACGCCGAGCAGCGGCTGCGGCTGGTGGTCGGCGCCCGGACCGACCTGCCGCTGGCCCTGCACCGCTGGCGGCTGGCCGGGGAGCTGACCGAGATCGGCCCGGACGAGCTGGCCTTCACCGACGAGGAGGTGGCCGACCTGCTGGTCGCGCACGGGGTGCGGCTGCCGGCCGCCGCGCTGCCCCGCCTGGCCGAGCGCACCGGGGGCTGGCCGGCCGGGCTGCGCTTCGCCGCGCTGGCGCTGCGCACCCAGCCGGACCCGGACCGGTGGGTGGAGCGGTTCGGCGGCGACCAGCCGGACGTCGCCGGATACCTGCGCGAGGAGGTGCTCGCTCCGCTCGCTCCGGACGTCCGGGACGTGCTGCGGCGCAGCGCGGTCGCCGCCGCCGTCTGCGCCGACCTGGCCGACGCGGTGACCGGCCGGGCGGACTCGGGGCAGCTGCTGGCCGCCCTGGCCCGCGACGGCGGGTTCCTGCGGCAGGACGGCAGCAGCCCGCCCTGGTACCGCTGCCATCCGTTGCTGGCCGACGTGCTCCGCGACGAGCTGGGCCGGCTCCCCGCCGACGAGCTGCGTGACCTGCACGGCCGGGTGGCCGACTGGTACGCGGGGAACGGCCGGCCGGCGGAGGCGCTGCGGCACGCACTGTCCGGGGGCGCCTGGGACCGGGCCACCGAGCTGCTCATCGGGCACTGGCCGGAGCTGGCGCCGTACGACCGGGACCTGCCGGCGGCGCCGGCGCCCGCCGATCCGCCCACCGAGGCGGTGCGCCGGGATCCGGAACTCGCGTTGGCCTGCGCGGCGGAACGGGCTTACGCCGGGGACGCGACCGCCGCCGCCGGGCACCTGCGGCGGGCCGTGGAGCACGCCGGCGCGCTGCCCGCGCCGCGCCGGGACCGGTTCCGGCGGCTGGCCACCGCGCTGGAGCTCACCCTGGCCCGACTGGCCGGCGACCACGAGGAGGTACGCCGGGCCGCCGCCCGGCTGCTCGCCACCCGCACCGCCCCCGGACCTGGGGACGACCCGCGGGCGGGGGCCGGCGAGGACGCCGACGTGCGGGCCGTCGCCGGCACGGCGCTCGGCCTGGTCGAGCTGGCCGAGGGGGAGCCGCGGGGGGCCGGGGATCGGCTCGCCGACGCGCTGGCCGCGGCGCGGCAGGCCGGCCGGACCCGCACCGAGCTGGTCTGCCTCAGCCGGTCGGCCCTGCTCGACGCGGTCCGGGGCGACCTGCGTTCGGCCGACCGGAGCGCGCGGGAGGCGCTGGCGCTGCCGCCCTGCCAGGGCTGGTCCTGCCGGCTGGACTGCGGGCACGCGTACCTGGCGCTGGCGTTCGTGGCCCTGCACCGGGACGAACCGGCGGAGGCGGCGGCGAACCTGGCCCTCGCCGCGCCGGCCGCCGGGGAACCCGGCGTGGCCGCGCTGGCCGCGCTCTGCCGGGCGGAGCTGCTCGCCGAGAGCGGCGAGCCGGCCGCCGGCCTCCGGACGCTGGTGGAGGCCCGGGAAGGGCTGGCCGAGGCCGATGCGGGGCGGGTCGGGGTCGAGGCGGGGCGGGTCGACCCGCGGGAAGGGTTGGCCGATGCCCAGGCGGGGCGGGTCGAAGGTCGGGCGGGGCGGACGGCCGGGCCGGCCGCCCGGCCCGCCGCCGCGGAGCTGAGCGCCTGGCTGACCGCCGCGGAGGCCCAGTTGCGCGCCGCCGTCGGCGACCTCGACACCGCCCGTGGCCTGCTGGTCGGGGCGCTGCGCCGGGCGGACGCCGAGGCCGCCCGGGAGCTGCCCGACGGGCTTCCGGCGGGGCCGACGGATGCCGGGCCGGGCGGAGCGCCGGGTGGTGACGCCGCGTCCGGTGCGTCAGGGCGGTGGGACGACCGGACGCCGGGCCGGGGGGACGGCGCCCGAGGGGGGCGCGGGGAGGCGGCGGCGCTGGGGGTGGCGCTGGCCCGGGTGGAGTTGCGGGCCGGCGACCGCCGGGCCGCCGCGCGGGCGGTGCCGGACTGGTCGGCGCCGGACGCGGAGTCCTGGCCGCTGCCGGTACGCCTCGCCGCCGGCGTGCTCGACGCGGTCCTGGCCAGGGAGGGTGGCGACGACCGGCGGGCCGGTCGAATCGTGGAGCGGGTGCTCGACCTGGCCGAGCCGGCGGGATACCGCCGGGTCTTCACCCGCGCGGAGCCCGGATTCCGTGACCTGCTCGCCGCCCACCTGGACTCCGGCACCGCGCACTGGCCGACGGTGAGCGACCTGGTCCGCGGCGCGGACGAGCGGCGCGCGGACGATTTGGCGGCCCGGCCGGGCGCGCCGGAGCGGGCGTTGGACGAGCCGCTCACCGAGCGGGAGCTGACCATCCTGCGGTACCTGCAGAGCATCCTGTCCAACGTGGAGATCGCCAGCGAGCTGTCCCTGTCGGTCAACACGGTGAAGACGCACGTGCGCAACATCTACCGCAAGCTCGACGCGACCCGCCGGCGCGAGGCGGTCCGGCGGGCCCGTGAGCTCCGGTTGATCTGACGGCGCGCCGACCCGAACCTGATCAGGCGTTCGCGGCGGCGTCCACCGCGGCCAGCAGGTCCGCCAGGTCGTAGCCGCCGTCGTGGCGGACCTCGTTGACGAACAGGGTCGGGGTGCCGGTGACGCCACTGCGGATGCCCCCGACGAAGTCCCGCCGGACCCGGTCGGCGTGCGCGTGCCCCGTCATCTCGGCGTCGATTTCGTCGGGCGGCAGCCCGAGCTGTTCGACACCGAGCGACAGATGCACCGGGTCGAGTTGATCCTGGTGCTCGTACAGCCAGTCGTGCATCGCCCAGTACCGTCCCCGCCGGCCGGCGGCTTCCGCCGCCTCCGCCGCGCTCTCCGCGTACGGGTGCACGTTGGCGATGGGGAAGTGCCGGTACACCAGCCGGACCTGGTCTGCGCGCTGGCGCAGCAGCTCGGTCAGGTTCGCGTGGGCGGCGCCGCAGAACCGGCACTGGAAGTCGCCGTACTCGACGAGGGTCACCGGCGCCTCCGCAGGCCCGCGGGCGTGGTCGACCTCGGTCACCGGGATCCGCAGCCTCGCGGTGGTGACCTGCAGTGGCGTGGTCATCCGGCCGTCACCCGCCGATTCGCCGCCAACCGTTCGCGGGCGTCGAGGATGCCGTCCGCGCCGGGGTCGACGTCGGCCGCGGAGGGGTGGTTCCCGGCGACCGTGCCCCGGGTCGCCGGCAGGGTGCGGCCGGGCGCGGGACGCCCGGATCTGATCAGCCCGTTCGGATCAGTCATGCGTTCCACCCTCGCTCCGCATCGGGTGAGCCCGGATCACCCGGCCCGGGTGGTTCCCCCGGCCGCCCGGCCGGGTCCGCTCAGCGGCCCACCGCGACGTGGTTGTGCACCTCGCGGATGCCGGGCGCCGACCAGACGACCCGTTCGATCTCCTCGCGCTCGGGCACCGAGTGCACCAGGCCCTCCAGCACGACGGTGTCGCCGTGCACCCGGACGCTGATCCCCTCGGCCTCGGTCGCGCCGTTGCGGGCCAACGCGTCCACGATCCGCTCGGCCAGGTCGCGGCCGTCGGCCCGGACCGCCGGCCGGACGGTGATGCCGTTGCTCACCCCGCGTACGCCGGTCAGCCGGCCGACCGCGCGCTCGGCGGCCCGGCGCTGGTACTCCCATTCGACCTCGCCGTGCAGGGTGACCCAGCCGTCCGCCACGGTCACGTGGAGGGCCTCGATCGGCACGAACGCGTCCCACTCCACGGCCCGGGTGGCCGCCAAGGCGATCTCCGGGTCGCTCTTCTCGGCCGAGGTGGCGATCCGGACGGCGAGGTCGTTGGCGACCGCGCGGACCCGGGACACCCGGTGCGCGGCCCGCTCGGCGGCCCACTTCTTGGCGTAGCTGTCCACCCAGCCGGTCAGCGTCACCACCCCTTCGGTGACGGTCACCCCGATCTCGTTGGGGCGTACCCGGGGTTCCCAGGTCAGCTCGTCGAGGACATCGGTCTGGATGTCCTGGTCGGTCCGGGTGACGGTTGCGGTGGCCATCGGTCACTCCTTCACAGATGCGGATTTCGCGGCACGCATGCCGCCAACCCCGATCCTGACCGTCCCCCGGGTGACCCGCCCTCACCCACCCCGGATGACCCACCCCACCCCACCCCACCCCACCCCGCCCCGCCCCGCCCCCGGCTCCCGGCGATCTTGCAGTTCGGGCCCGGCGAACGGGGCGAATAGGTCATCCCGTGGGCCCCAAGTGCAAGATCGCGGGGGAGGGGGTGGGGCGGGGCGGGGCGGGGGCGGTTCCAGCTGGACTGGCGACCGTCCGCACCGGACGCGACGCGGCGGCGCCCCCGGAGTCGGGGACACCGCCGCGTCGTCGGTACGTCGGGTCAGCCGTCGAGGCCGACGGGCGAGTTGGGTCGGTCCACGTCGACGAACTCGATCTCCTCGGCGTCCCGGCTGCCGGCGGCCCGGGCGGCGGTGCCGGCGGCCCAGCCGAGTGCCGCGCCGACCAGCGCGGCGCTGATCAGCAGGGCCCAGGGCAACGCCGGGCGGCGGCCGGCGAGCGCGTCGAAGGCGAGGGTGGCCCGGCGGCGGGCCTCCTCGGCGGCGGCGCCGACCAGGTCCGTGGCGTCGTCGGCCAGGCCCGAGCCGCCGCGACGGGCGGACCGGGCGGTGTCCCGGACGCTGTCACCGGCGGAGCTGACGGTCGAGACCAGCTGCTGCCACGCCTGGTCGGCGATCCGCTCGGGCCTGCTGCGGCGGTCCAACAGGGTGCTTCCGAACATGGTGCTTACCTCCTCGGGGTGCCGAAGCCCGGCGGCCACTTCGGACTCCGGCGGCTGTCCAGCGCGTGACTGTTCTTTTACCCGCCAGTGCCCGTCCGGGCGTCGGCGCAAACCATCCGCCGGTCCACTCAGCGGACCGACACGGACACCGGCCCCCGGGCGAAGTCGTCATCGTCGTCGTCATCGTCGTCGCCCGCTCCACCGAAGCCACAGGCCAGCACGAGAGCGAGCAGGGCGCCGACACCGGCCAGCCCGAGCAGTCTCCTGATCATCGATCATCCTCTCCGTTCGGGGCACTCCCGGCCGATGCTAGGCGGCGGGGTCAACCGAACGCGCCGACGTCCGGGGGTGCGCGCCCGGCGGGCGCGGGGCCGCTACCCTGGTGCGGCGGATCGGCCGGCACCGGTCGATCGTTGGAGAACGAGAAACCCGCTCGTCGGGAAAATAGAAGCCAGAAGGTCTGGATCGGGCTGCCCGGGTGTGCCCGGTCCGCGAATTGCTCATCCCGAGGGGTGGCGACCGAGGCCGTCGGAGGAATACTCTCGGTCGCGGCCCGCGTACTGATGAGGCGCCCGTCATGGGCGAGTGGAGGTGCTCGCGTGAGCCTGTCGATCGTGAAGTCGGTGCTGCCGGGTGGTGTCATCCAGATCGCCCCGCGAGGCGAGATCGACGTCGACACCGCATACGAGGTCCGCGAGGCGATCGCGGAGGTGCTCGCCAAGGGCCGTCCGTCCCGAATCGAGCTGAACATGCGGTTGGTCACCTTCATCGACTCGGTGGGCATCAGCGCGATGGTCGCCGGCTTCCAGACCGCCGAGGTCAGCGGTGTGAAGCTGGTCGTTACCGAGCCGAGCCGGTTCGTCCACCGGCAGCTCTGGGTCACCGGCCTGCTCGGCCTCTTCGGCGCCCCCGAGCCCTACTTCGCCGGCACCGCGACCCCCGAGGTGCTCCCCGGCGCCTGAGCTTGGGGCGCGGGGCCGTCGCGGCTCAGTCCTCGGCCGCGCCGAGGCCGGACAGGTCGACGTCGGACACCTCCGTCACGGCCCGCACGGCGGTGACCGAGGCGTACCCGTCGGCGAGCAGGGCCAGGTCGGTGCCGGGCTGGACGGCCTGCCCGGGCTCCTCCAGCGAGGTGCGGACGAAGCCGTGTCCCGACTCGGCGACCGTCATCTGCACCTGGCCGAACGTGGCCAGGGTCCCCTTCCGCACCCCGCGCAGCCGGCCGTGCGGCAGGTCGGGGGCGTTGACGTTGAGCACGCTCTCCACCGGCCCGGCCAGCAGCCGGGGCAGCAGGTCGAGGGCGACCCGGGCGGCGGTCGACCAGTGCCGCTCCGCGTCGCGTACCCGGGCGGCGGCGGCCACCCCGGCGCCGCCGCTGGCCGCGGTGGCCTCCCCGGCGGAGAGCACGTCGAGGGAGACCGCCATCGCCCGGCAGCCGTTCGCGGCGGCGGTGAACGCGGCGCCCACGGTGCCCGAGTGCAGCACCGCGCGGCCGGCGTTCGCGCCCCGGTTGATCCCGGAGAGCACCACCGTCGGCGGCGGCCCGAACGCGCCGTGCACGGCGATCAGGGCGATGAAACCGGGCGAGCCGGCCACCCCGTACGCCGGCACGTCGGGCAGCTCGGGCAGCGGGTGCTGGCGGACCACCACGTGCCCCTCCCGCTCCACCGCGGTCATCGCGGCGCTGGTGCCGCTCGCCTCCTCCAGCGGCGCGGCGACCACCACGTCCAGCCCGCGGTCCGCCGCCGCCCGGGCCAGCCAGCCGATGCCGGGCGCCGCGATGCCGTCGTCGTTGGTGACGAGGACCCGTAGCGTCATCGTTCGGCCGCCCGCTCGGCCAGCTCGTCGGGGGTGGTCCGCTCCTGCGGCCGGGTGCCGGCCGGCACCAGCCGGACCCGCTCCACCAGCCCGGTGATCGAGTCCAGCCGTCCGGTGCCGAGCCCGTGCCGGGTCACGTTGAGCGCACCGGCGGCGGCGCCGGTACGGATCGCGGTGTGCACGTCCCCGCCGCCGGCCGTCACGGCGGCCACCCCGGCGGTCATCGAGTCGCCCGCGCCGCGCGGGTCGGCCGCCTCCAGGCGGGGCATCTCCACCTCGAACACCTCCCCGTCGACCAGGGCCAGCGCCGGCTTCTCGGCGCGGCTCACCACGACGTTCTCGGCGCCGGTCGCGTGCAGGTCGTACATCGCCCGGGTGAGCTGCTCCTCGTCGTCGCCGGCGGCCCGCCCGTCGGCGATCAGCTCCTCGTGGCTGACCTTGAGGAAGAACACCCCGCTCGTCAGCACCGCGGTGAGATGCTCGCCGGCCAGGTCCACCACCACCCGGCTGCCGTTGGCGCCCAGGTCGGCGGCGAACCGCCGGTACAGGTCGGCCGGGACCAGCGTCGGGTCGTTCGGCCCGCTGAGCACGCTGACCGGGGCCCGCAGTCCCTCGCCGAGGGCGAGGTTGTACAGCTCGTCCAGCTCGTGCCGGCTGAGCGGGTGTCCCGGCACGTCGACGATCTCGTGCCGGGTGCCCTCCCGCCGGTCGTGCACGTACCCGCCGCTGCCGCCCGAGTCGCGGACCACCACCTTGAGGTCGACGCCCTCGCTGACCAGCAGCGGCTCCAGGACCTGACCGATCTCGCCGCCGAGGCTGGCGCAGAGCACCACCTCCACCCCGAGCGACATGATCATCCGGGCCTGCCAGACCCCCTGCCCGCCGGGGTGCAGGTGCAGCTCCGGGTGGTCGGCCGGCTGGTCGACGGTCACCGTGAGCCGGGGCGTCGGCGCGAAGACCATCACGTGCCCGCTCATCCGCCGTATCCGTCCACGCGCCCCGCCTCCTCGTCCCGCCCGGGCGGTCCGGATTCCCCGCCAGCCCCGCGTCATGCCGGGGCGTTGCCAGCCCGCCCGGCGTACGGGACGATCGTGCGAACCGCCGACGGCGAGGGGGACGGTGTGCTCAGCCGCGAGACGTTCAGCTACACCGTGCAGGCGCGCTGTACGCGGGCCGAGGCGCTCGCCCTCCTCGGCGACCTGACCCGCCAGGGCGAGCTGCACCCGCTGATCGTCGGCGTGCGCCGGCTGCCGCCCCGCCCGGGCGCGCTGGCCAGTTACGCGATCACCGACCGGCTGGCGGTCGGGCCGCTGCGCTTCCCGGTCACCTACCGGGCCGACGTGCTGATCGCCACCGAGGACGAGGTGGTGACGGTGGCCCGCCAGCGCCCGGCCACGACCGTGCGCAACCACACCCGGCTGCGGGACGAGCCGGGCGGCGTGACGCGGATCGACGTCGAGATCACCCTGACCGCGCCGGCGCCCCTGTTCGGGTACGCCTTCCGGCAGGCCCGGGCGGCCCACCTCGGGCTGGCCAGCCGGCTCGGCGCGGCGCTGGACCGCGGCCCGGACGCGTCCGCCACGAGCTGAGCCGCCCGCTCAGGACGGGCGTCCGGCGGCGACGGGCCGGCGGCGGCCGGCCGGGGCTCCGCGGCGGCCCCACGGTTTGTAGGTGGAGAGCACGGTGGCGACGAGCAGCACGCTGGTCGAGACCGCCGGCGGGATCACCAGGTCCAGCCGGTCCCGGCTGGTCACCGCCGGGCCCAGCTCGGCGAGCCCGCGCACGGTCGGCGTCAGCAGCAGCAGGACCAGGCCGAGCATGACCGTGGTGAGCACGAACTTGACCAGCACCCAGCGCCAGCGCAGCAGCCCCCACGGGGTGAGCAGCGAACTCGCCACCCCGACCAGCCACACCACGACGCTCAGCGGCGCGAAGAGGTACGTGACGACGAGCCCCGCGGTGGGGTAGACCACCGCGGAGTCGGCGCCACGCAGGCCGGCGACGCCGAGGGTGAGCAACACCAGGTCCGCGCCGAGCCAGCCCAGCGCGGTGACCAGGTGCAGGGTCAGCAGGGCCTTGCGGGCGGCGGGGGAGAGTCGGCTCATGCCGTCGATGCTGGTCCGCCGGCCGGGCCGCGTCGTGGGGCCGACGGCGACATCCGGCGTACGTCGGGGGGCGTAGCCGGGGGCGACCCGTCCGGCGACGGGTCACCCCCAGGGCTCAGTAGACGGACAGGTGCACGTGGTTGGTGTGGTCGCTGGACGGGTCGCCGTTGCCGCCGCTGTACGACTTCCAGCCGCTGCTCGGCAGCCAGATCTGCTTGAACCAGATCACGTAGAGCACGGCCAGCGCGTCGGAGTTGCGGATGAAGTACGCCGCCAGGTTGTTGCCGTACGTCCGGTCGCCACCGCTGGCGACCCCGCCGAAGCCGTCGGACTGCGCGGCGAAGTCGCACGCCCGGCCCTTGGGGTGCTCACCCGAGCCGCTGGGTCGGTAGCAGGAGACGTACCGGGTGAACCCGGCCGACTTGGCCTCCTTGAGCGCGTGCAGGGTGCGCGGGGTGATGCAGCCGTCGGCCGGGGTGGGGTCGTTGACGCTGCACGACTCGGGCGGCCAGGAGCCGTCGGAGTTGCGCGGCGCCGGGTCGGCGTTCGCGGTGGAGGTGCCCCGGATGCCGCCGCTGCCGCCGCTCGCGGCGCGGTCGTTCGCCACCTCCAGCGCGCGTTCGGCCTGCTGCTTGCGCTTGGCCATCACCGCGACCTGCCTGCGCTGTTCCTGGATCTCGGCGTTCAGCGCCGTCCGGGTCGCCGTCGCGCGGTCCCGGGTCTCGATCAGGTCGTGCAGCGCCCGGTCCTCGTTGGCGGCGACCTGGCCCAGCGCGGCGGCGCGGTCCATGAAGCCTTCCGGGCTGTCGCTGGCGAGCAGCGCCGCCGCGGTGCCGAGCCGGCCGGTCCGGTACGCGACCCCGGCGATCTCGCCGACCTTGGTGTCGCGGACGCTCAGCTCGGCATTGATCGTGGTGAACTGGTCGGTGAGCTGCTTCTGCCGCCCGACGGAGCGGGCCAGCGCGGCCTTCGCCTCCAGCCAGCCCTTGCTGGCCGCGTCGAGCTGAGCGCGCAGCGCCGGGGTGCCGCCCTCGTCGTCGCCGGGGGCGGCGGCGACGAGCCCGGCCGGGGGTGCCGCCACGGCGGGGCCGATCGGCGCGGTGGCGAGGCCGAGCGCGAGCGTCGCCACGAGCAGGGCCGCCAACCGGGCGGCCGTCCGTCGTACAGGTGCCACTGCTGCCATTCAGGTTTCCTTCCGTCAGCCGCCGACCGGGTTAGCTGACGGGTTCGGGACGGAAGATCCCTACCGCTGGCGCGGATGCACCCCACGAACATGGTTCCCCGGTTCGCCGCGGGCGGCGATTAGGCGGCGGCCACCGCAGGCGCCGGTGGGCGCCGCCCGGCGGAGGCCGGGGCCGAGCCTACCGGTGGTGCCCCGGCCCGGCCCGGTGAGCTAAGGGCACGACCGGGGGCAAAACCGGCATGAGTGCACAATACCCACACTGATTTAAGTTTGCCCTAATTACCACTCGACCGCACCACAGGCCCCAGGTGACGCCCCGGGCTCGATCTGCAACGTCGCGTGATCGATCCGGAAGTCCTCGTGCAGGGCGGTCCGGGCGGCGGACAGCACCTCGCCCACCTCGGCGCCCGGGCACATGGTCAGGTGCGCGGAGGCCACCTCCATGCCCGAGGTCAACGTCCAGACGTGCAGGTCGTGCACCTCGGCGACGCCGGGCACCGAGGCCAGCCGGTCGTGCACCGCGGTCACCTGGAGGTGCTCCGGGGCGGCCTGCACCAGGATGCGCAGCGCCGCCCGCCCCAGCCGCCAGGTGCGGGGCAGGATGAACAGCCCGATCGCGACGGCGACGAGGGGGTCCGCCCACCACCAGTCGGTGAGCGCGATGACCAGCGCGGCGCCGATCACCCCGAGCGAGCCGAGCAGGTCGCCCAGCACCTCCAGGTACGCCCCGCGCAGGTTGATGCTCTCCTCCGCCCCGCCGCGCAGCAGAGCGAAGGCGGCGACGTTGGCCAGCAGGCCGAGCACCGCCACCGCGAGCATGGGGCCGGCCAGCACCTCCGGCGGCTCGCCGAACCGGCGTACCGCCTCGACCAGCACGTAGACCGCGACGGCGCCGAGCAGCACCGCGTTGGCCAGGGCGGCCAGCACCTCGAGCCGGTAGAGCCCGAAGGTGCGCTGCGGGTCGGTGTCGGCGTGCCGGGTGGCGGTGATCGCGGCGAGGGCCATGCCGATGCCCAGCACGTCGGTGAACATGTGCCCGGCGTCGGAGAGCAGGGCCAGCGAGCCGGTGGCGAACGCGGTGACCGCCTCGACCAGCATCAGGGCGGTGAGCAGCCCGAAGGCGGCCCAGAGTCGACCCCGGTGGCGGTAGGCGGCGTTGGTCACCGCCCCGCTGTGGTCATGACCTGCGCCCACGCCCACACCCTTTCGCCCTCGCCCCGGCCGGGCCCAATCTATGTTCACATCGCTATGTATGCAACTGAACGACCGGCGTCCGCCCGCTCGCGGTCGAAGCCCTGCTCAGCCCAGCGCGTCGAGGGTGGTGAGCCGCTGCGTGGCCCGGGAGAGCGCCACGTAGAGGGTCCGTACGCCGGAGCCCGGATCCGCCCGGATCTCGCTCGGCGCGACCAGCACCACCCCGTCGTACTCCATGCCCTTCGCCTGGAGGCTCGTCACCACCTGGAGCCGGGCACCGCCCAGCTCGCCGAGCCAGCCGGCCACCTCATCCCGGCGCGGCACCGGGGTGATCACCCCGACCGTCCCCTCGACCTCGGCCAGCAGGGTCCGGGCCGCCGCCACGGTGGCCGCCGACAGCCCGGCGGCCGGCACGGTCCGCTCCACCGGCTCGATGCCGGTGGAGCGCACCGCGGTGGGCAGCGGCAGGTCCGGGTAGAGCCGGCGGATCTCCGCCGCCGCCACCGCGAAGATCTCCGCCGAGTTGCGGTAGTTGGTGGTCAGCGTGAACTGGTGCCGGCGGCGTCGTCCCAGCGCCTGGTCCCGCGCCCGGGTCAGCTCCTCCGGGTCACCGGTCCAGGCGGTCTGCGCCGGGTCGCCCACCACCGTCCAGGAGGCCAGCCGGCCGCGGCGGCCGATCATGCGCCACTGCATCGGCGAGACGTCCTGCGCCTCGTCGACCACCACGTGCGCGTACTCCCGGTAGTCCTCCGGCCGCTCCCGGGCCGCGGCGCGGGCGGCCCGCTGCCGGTCCGCGAACGTGCTCAGCTCCCGGACCCCGCCGGCGAGCTGGAACGGGTCGCGCTTCGCCTTCGCCGGCCGCACCGGCTTGCCGAGTAGCGCGTCCAGCTCGTCCAGCAGCGCGATGTCCGCGATGGTCAGCCCCGCAGTGTCCAGGCTCCGGTACGCCTCGGTCAGCAGCCGGATCTCCGCCCCGGACAGGATGCCGCCGGCGTACCGGCGCAGCCGCTCCGGCCGGGCCAACCAGCCCAGCACGTGCCGCGGATGCAGCCGGGGCCACCAGGCCTTCAGGAACTCCCGGAACTCCGGCCGGTCGATGATCTCGTCCTCGAACGCGCGCTGCTCCGGCAGCCGGCCGACCCGCAACTGGCGAGCCTGGGCGTAGAGCGCCGCGAGGACCCCGTCGAAGCCGGCCCGGCGCACCTCGTTGCGGCGCGCGCCCCGGGGCAGCGCCCGGTCCCGGATGCCGTCCAGCTCCCGGCGCTCCAGCCGGAGCAGCTCGCCCCGGTAGAGCAGCCGCAGCTCGCCCGGCGAGTCCGGCACCGTGTCCCGGACCGCGCGCTCCAACACCCGGCGCATCCGCAGCGACCCCTTCACCGCCGCCACGTCGGGGGAGTCCGTCCGGGACGCCGACATGCCCGGGAAGAGCGAGCCGAGCGAGTGCAGGGTGGCCGTCTCCTCGCCCAGCGAGGGCAGCACCGAGGCGATGTACTCCACGAAGACGCTCGACGGGCCGACGACCAGGATGCCGCCGCCGGCGTACCGGCTGCGGTCCGAGTAGAGCAGGTACGCCGCCCGGTGCAGCGCCACCGCCGTCTTGCCGGTGCCCGGGCCGCCGGAGACGATCGTGACGCCCGAGCCGGGGGAGCGGATCGCCTCGTCCTGCTCCCGTTGGATGGTCGCCACGATGTCCCGCATGCCGCGACCGGTGGCCCGGGACAGGGTGGCGAGCAGCGCCCCGTCGCCGACCACCGCCATGTCCGCCGGCGCCGCGGCCGGATCGAGCAGGTCGTCCTCGATCCGGGTCACCTTCTCCGCCGACGACTGGATGGTGCGCCGCCGCACCACGCCCATCGGCTCAGCCGGCGTCGCCTGGTAGAAGGCCGCGGCCGCCGGCGCCCGCCAGTCCACCACCAGGGTCTCGGCGTTCTCGCCGCGCACCCCGAGCCGCCCGACGTGCAGCACCTGCCGGGTACGCAGGTCGAGCCGGCCGAAGACCAGCCCCTCGTGCTCGGCGTCCAGCGCGTGCCGGCGCTGCGCGGCGTGGAAGACCATCGCGTCCCGCTCGACCAGCGCCCCGAAGTTGCCCACCCGGGCCAACCGGTAGCCCTCCCGCTCGGCGTCGGCGGCCGACCGGCGCAGCTCCGCCAGCCGGGCGTACACCCGGTCGAGATGCCGCTGTTCGGCGGCCATCTCCCGGTCCAGGGTGGTCTGGTCGGTCAACGCGGCAACTCCTGTGGTCCGGGCGGCGGGCACGGTGGCTGAATGAGGGTACGGGCCGGCCTTCCGGCCCGTGCCAGGGCCATGCCGGTCCGCACTCCCGCCCCGTCCGGGTTGCCCGTTATCCGGCCGTTCCCACCCCGGCCGCCGGGCGATCGCCGGCGCGGCTGCCGTCCGGCGCCGGCCGCTCCAGCACCTGCCGGAGCACCGCGGCCAGCGCCGCGTTCACCTCGTCCGGCCGCTCCATCATCAGCATGTGCCCGGCGCCCGGGCAGACCGTCAGCTCGGTGGTCGGCAGCGCGGCGGCGATCGACTCGGCGCACGGCGGCGGGGTGAGCCGGTCCCGGTCGCCGACCAGCGCGGCGGCCGGCAGGTGGCCCAGCGCGGCCAGCGTGTCGAGCCGGTGCTGGGCGCCGATCGAGGCGCGGAACCCGCCGATCGAGCGCAGCGAGGCGTGCGCCACCGCCGAGGTGACCAGCCGGATGTCCGCCGGGTCGCAGCGGTCGCCGAAGAGCATCCAGCGGATGCTGGGGCGCAGCGCGCGCAGCAGCGCCCGGGGCGGCCGCCAGGACCCGCACCGGGCCAGCACCCCGGCGCCGGTGGTCTCGGCGAGCCGGATCAACCGGGCGATCCGGGGCGACAGGCCGTAGACGGTGTGCGTGTGCCCCTCGGCGGTGGTCGAGACGAAGACCAGCCCGGCGGTCCGGGCGGCGAACCGCCCGGGGTGGCGGTGGGCGTACTCCATCACGGTCATCCCGCCCATCGAGTGCCCGACCAGCAGCACCTTCCCGGTCGGGGCGACCTCGTCCACCACCGCGGCGAGGTCGTCGCCGAGCTGGGCCAGGGTGGCGGTACGCAGCGCCATGCAGCTGGACCGGCCGTGCCCCCGGGCGTCGTAGGTGACCACCCGGACCCGGTCGCCGAACCGCTCCCGGATCTCGGCGAGCTGGCGGTGCCAGCTGCGGCCGTCGAGCGTCCAGCCGTGCAGCAGGATCGCCGTCACCTCGGCGTCGTCCGGCCCGGTCACCGTCACGTGCAGGCGTACGTCGTCGGGAAGCTGTACCTCCAGGTGCTCCGGCATCGCTACCTCCCCCGGGCCGGCCGGCGTTCCTCGCACCGGCGTAACCCGGCGGCAACACCGGCTACCCGCCATGACAACACGCCAACCGTGGTGGTGAGAAGATTCGCAACCGGCACCCGCGCGGTCGGATCGGTGACCAGGCTGGAGGGCATGTCGCCGCCGCGCCCGACCCCGGCCGCCGGAGCGGGCCGCAGCCCGCGTACGGCCCTGGCCGAGCTGCTCGCCGGGAACCGCCGCTTCGTCAGCGGCCAGCCCGTGCACGGGCACGACGTCACCGCCGCGGCGGCGGTCGCCTCGGGCGACCAGCAGCCGTACGCCGTGGTGCTCGGCTGCATCGACTCGCGGGTCCCGCTGGAGGCGATCTTCGACCAGACGTTCGGGTCGATCTGCGTGATCCGCACCGGCGCGCACGTGCTCGACCAGGCGGTCCTCGGTTCGATCGAGTACGTGGTGGGCCAGCTCGGGGTGCCGCTGGTGATGGTGCTCGGGCACGAGCGCTGCGGGGCGGTCGGCTCAGCGGTGGAGACGCTGCGTACGGGACAGCGGCCCGGCGGCTCGCTGGCGTACGTGGTGGACCAGATCGCCCCGGCGGTGGTCGAGGTGGGCCCGGACGACCCCGGCGCGCACCCGCTGGCGGTCCGCCGGCACGTGCTCCGCACGGTGGCCGCGCTGCGCGCCGACGACCTGCTCACCGGCCCCGTCGCCGCCGGTCGGGTCGCCGTGGTCGGCGCGCTCTACGACCTGGCCACCGGCAACGTCACGCTGCTGGAGGAATGACCGGGGCCGAGAAAGGACGAACCGCCCGCCGGGTGACCCGGCGGGCGGTTCGTGGTGACGCGAGAGGGCTCAGCCCTCGAAGACGCCGGCCTCGACGAGACGCTTCTCGGTGGCGTCCCAGCCGTGGCCCGGGTGGGCGGCCGCGAGGCCGTTGATCTCCGCCCGGATCTTGGCGGCGTGGCCGGCCGCGGCCAGCACCCGGATCTCCTCGACGAAGGCCTCGGAGTCGGTGCGCAGGTGCGCGGTCTTGCCGTTGGTCAGGTTCCGCACGTAGGCGTGCTTGCCGCCGTTGAGCGGGATGACGTACTTGAACTCGCCCAGCACGCTGAGGGCGCCACCCTGGCCAGCCTGGCCGGCCCGGACTGACGCGCGCGCGGTCTTAGAGGTGTTGCTCGCCACGGAGGTACTCCTTGCAGACGTACGGGAGGACTTGATCGTCCGGGGGCTGTTGCGGGTGACGCCCGGATGAGCCTCGGCCCGCGAAGATGTACGGCGGCACAGAACCGCCCAAGAAACTGTACACGACCGCGACACCTGGCTGGTCGTCGCGCCGTCATGGTGGTCAACGGGGTCACCCGGCCGGCTATTCCGGCCGGATCCGGCCGGCGAATTTTCCGATTCCCTGGCGCACCATCCGTCACGCAGTCATCATGTGTTGCAGAGGCCACTCGGGCGGACGAGGTCGTAGGGGAAGACGCACCTCGCTCTCCGGGAGGTCACC
The DNA here is from genome assembly GCF_042650725.1 of Micromonospora sp. GCM10011541. Taxonomy (NCBI): domain Bacteria; kingdom Bacillati; phylum Actinomycetota; class Actinomycetes; order Micromonosporales; family Micromonosporaceae; genus Micromonospora; species Micromonospora sp. GCM10011541. Next base: position 434,148 of record NZ_JBHSBP010000010.1, on the reverse strand, counting down.
GTGCCAACGCGTGGCGTCGTATACGTCCACTCGACCCCGCTCGCCGTGTGCTCACACGTCGAGTGGGCGATCGCGCGCGTCCTCGCCGCGCCGGTCAACCTGCAGTGGACGGCCCAGCCCGTCGACCCCGGCGCCCGCCGCGCCGAGTGCGGGTGGACCGGTAGCCCGGGGACGGGCGCCGAGCTGGCTGCTGCCCTCCGGCAGTGGCCCATGATCCGTTTCGAGGTGACCGAGGAACCCAGCCCCGGCGCCGACGGCGAGCGGTTCATGTACGTCCCGGGGCGGGGCCTGTTCCGGGCCACCGTCGGCGCGGCCGGCGACATCCAACTCGGCGAGGACCGGCTGCGCAGCCTCATGGCGTCCGCCCGCGCCCCGGAGGCCCTCGCGCACGCCCTGGACAAGGCCCTCGGCACCGCCTGGGACGCCGAGCTGGAGCCCTACCGGTACGCCGGCGACGGCGCCCCGGTGACGCTGCTCACCCGGGTCGGTTGACCGAAGGTCAAGTTGCCCGATACGCGGTGAACTGGTGGGATGGGTCGCGTGTCGACCACCCCTCGACGTACCTTCGTCGTGCTCGCCGCACTGACCGCGCTGCTCGTCTCCGGCTGCGCGAAAGAGCCGGCAGGACCGCATCTCGCCGGGCCGCCGAGCCCCTCCTCGGCCGCCCCGACCCCGACCCCGACCCCGACCGCCGCCGATCCGGCCGCCCGGGCCGCGGCCCTGGTCCGCACGCTCGCCGACGAGGACCTGGTCGGCCAGGTGCTGATGCCGTACGCCTACGGCAGCTCCGCGACCAAGGTCTCGCCCGGGTCGGCCGCCGGCAACCGGGCCCTCGCCGGGGTCGACACCCCGGCGGAGATGGTGGCGAAGTACCGGCTCGGCGGCCTGATCCTGGTCGGCTTCAGCGCCGACGACCCCACCTCCGGCAACCAGGCCACCACCAACGTCGACAACCCCAAGCAGGTCCGGGAGCTGACCACCGGGCTCCGGGAGGCCGCCGGGAAGCTCCCCGCCGGCCCGGCTCCCTTCCTCATCGGCACCGACCAGGAGTACGGCGTGGTCACCCGGGTCACCGACGGCGTGACCCTGCTGCCCAGCCCGATGGCGGCCGGGGCCGCCGGGAAACCGGCGCTGACCGAGGCCGCCTGGCGGGCCGCCGGCGCGGAACTCGCCGCGATGGGGATCAACCTCGACTTCGCCCCCGTCGCCGACGTGCTGGCCACCCGGAGCACCGTGATCGGCTCCCGCTCCTTCGGCGCCGACCCGGCCAACGCCTCCGCGCAGGTCGCCGGCGCGGTGCGGGGCCTGCAGGCCGAGGGGGTGGCGGCCAGCGTCAAGCACTTCCCCGGGCACGGCCTGAGCGCCACCGACTCGCACAAGGACGTGCCGGTGATCGGCCAGTCCCGCGACGTGCTGGACCGGACGGCGTTCCCGCCGTTCCGCGCCGGCATCGGCGCCGGCGCCATGGCGGTCATGTCGGCCCACCTCGACGTGCGGGCCGTCGACCCGGGCGTCCCGGCCACCTTCTCCCACAAGCTCCTCACCGACGTGCTGCGCGGCCAGCTCGGCTTCCAGGGCGTGGTGATCACCGACGGGATGAACATGCCGCCGGCCAAGCGCTGGTCGCCCGGCGAGGCGGCGGTGCGGGCCCTCACCGCGGGCAACGACCTCATCCTGATGACCCCGAACGTGAGCCAGGCGTACGACGGGCTGCTCGCCGCGCTCCGCGACGGCTCGCTGCCCCGGGCCCGGCTGGTGGAGGCCGCCACCCGCGTGCTCACCATGAAGTTCAAGCTGGCCGACCGGCCGACCCCGGAGCTGTCCGGACTCAACAGCGCCGACCACCGGAAGGCGGCGGCCGACCTGGCCGCGGCGGCGGTCACCCAGCTGCGCGGGAAGTGCGGCGCCCCGGTGGCCGGACCGGTCACCGTCACCTCCTCCGGCGGGCGGGACCGGACCCGGGCGACGCTGACCGAGGCGCTCACCGCGGCCGGCGTGAAGGTGGTGCCCAGTGGGGGCACCGTCGTCCACCTCGTCGGGTACGGCGACGGCGGCGACGACCTGCGCGCCGACGCCGCGGTGACGGTGGCCATGGACACCCCGTACGTGCTGGCCGCCGCGAAGTCACCGACGCTGCTGGCCACTTACTCGTCGAGCCGGGCGTCGATGACCGCGCTGGCCGGGGTGCTCGCCGGCAAGGCCCGGCCGGGCGGCCGGTCGCCGGTCCCGGTGTCCGGGCTGCCCGCCACAACCTGCGGCACCTGACCGGCGGCCGCCGCCGCGACGGGCCCGACCGCGACCAGCCCGACTGGTAGCGTTCGGTCCGTCCGCCGCCGCAGGAAACGGAGGGTCGAGCGCCGTGACGCGACCGGAGCCGGCACTCTCCGTGGTGGTGCCCATGTTCAACGAGGAGAGCGTCCTGCCGCTGCTGGCCGAGCGGCTACGCGGTGTGCTCGACGGCCTCGGCGAGGCGTACGAGGTGGTGGCGGTCGACGACGGCAGCACCGACGGCACCGCCGCCGGGCTGACCGCCCTGCGGGTGGGCTGGCCGGAGCTGCGGGTGCTGCGGCTGCGCCGCAACAGCGGCCACCAGGCCGCCCTGGTCGCCGGGCTGCTCCGCGCCCGCGGCGGGTACGTGGTCAGCATCGACGCCGACCTGCAGGACCCGCCCGAGGTGATCGTCGAGATGCTCCGCCGGGCGCGCGCCGACGAGCTGGACATCGTCTACGGCGTCCGGGCCGACCGGAGCCGGGACAGCGCGTTCAAACGGTGGACCGCGGCCGGCTACTACCGGCTCATCCGGCGGCTGGTCGGCAAGCAGGTGCCCGCCCAGGCCGGCGACTTCCGGCTGCTCAGCCGGGCCGCCGTGGAGGCGCTGCGGGAGCTGCCCGAGCGCAGCCCGGTGCTCCGCCTGGTGGTGCCCTGGCTCGGCTTCCCCAGCGGGGAGGTCGGCTACGAGCGGCAGGAACGCGCCGCCGGGCGGACCAAGTACCCGCTGTCCCGGATGGCCGGTCTGGCCGCGGAGAGCGTCACCAGCTTCTCCGCCGCGCCGCTGCGGGTGGCCACCTGGCTGGGGCTGGCCGGGGTGGCCGTCTGCGGGGTGCTGGTGGTGCTGGCGGTGCTCGCCTGGTTCGCCGGCGCCACGGTGACCGGTTGGCCGTCGCTCTACGTGGCGATCCTGTTCCTCGGCGCGGTGCAGCTGCTCTGCCTCGGCCTGCTCGGAGAGTACGTCGCCCGGATCTACACCGCGGTGCAGGGCCGGCCCGCGTACTTCGTGGCCGGCGACAGCGCCGCCGAGCCGGTTTCCGCCGGCCGGGACGTCGTCGAGCTGGCCGACACGCTGCGGTGACCACCCTCGCCACCGGGGACGCCACCCCGTCGACCGTGGGCCCGCGTCGCCATCCGGCCGCCGTCCGGTTCGCCCCCGCCGTCGCCGGCTACGCGTTCGTCGCGGTCGTCCTGCTCAGCGCCGGCACGCCCGCACTCGACATCGCCCGCTGGACGGCGTACGCCCTGCTGGCGGTGCTGCTGCCCGGCACCCTGGTGTTCCGGGCGCTGCGCCGCCGGCCGCACACCCTGGTCGAGGACCTGGCGATGGGCGCGGCCGTCGGGCTGGTGCTGGAGCTCGCCGCCTGGGCGGCGTTCACCGCCGTCGGGGCGCCCGGCTGGTTGCGCCTCTGGCCGCTGGCGGTGCTGGCGCCGTTCGCCGCCGTGCCGCGGCTGCGCCGGCACTGGCGGGTCCACTACGACACCGTCGCCCCGGCCGGCTGGGCCTGGGCGCTGACCGCGGTGGTCGCCGGCTTCACCCTCTACCTGTACGAGTCGTTCCTGGCCGTCAACCCGGTGCTCCCCACCGACGAGGGGCAGGCGCAGTACATCGACCTGGCGTTCCAGCTCTCCCTCGCCGGGGCGGCCACCCACCAGGTGCCGCTGGAGGTGCCGCAGGTGGCCGGGGAGCCGCTGCACTACCACTGGTTCGGCTTCGCCCACCTGGCGGCGACCAGCCTGGTCAGCGGGGTCGACCTGCCGACGATCTTCTTCCGGCTCGCCGTGCCGGCGCTCTGCGCGCTCGCCGCCGTGCTGGTCGCCGTGGTGGGCTGGCGGATCACCGGCCGGCCGTACGCCGGGGTGGTCGCCGCGGGGCTGATGTTCACCGTCGGGGAGTTCGGCTTCGAGAACGGGTGGCGGCAGCTCTTCGGCACCCAGGTCACCTTCATCGTCTGGGGCAGCCCGTCGATGACGTACAGCTGGGTGCTGCTGTTGCCGCTGATCGCGGCGCTCGGGGAGATCGTCGGTCGGGCCTGCGGCGTGGCCGTGCCCCCGTTCGGGCGCGGCGCCTGGGTGCTCGCGGCGCTCTTTCTGGCCGCCTCCACCGGCGCGAAGGCCAGCACGGTGCCGGTGGTGCTGGCCGCGCTCGGGTTCACCGCCGTGCTGCTGCTGGCGGTCCGGCGCCGGCTGCCGCGCGCGGTGCTCGTCGCCGCCGGGCTGGCCCTCGCGGCGCAGGTCTTCGCCACGGCGGTGCTCTTCGCCTTCGAGAGCCACGGGGTGACCGTCGACCCGTTCTCCGGGCTGCGGACCTACCTGCCCGAGGACCGTTCCGCCGGGGTCACCGCGATGCTCTGGGTGGCGGTGCTGCTGGCCCTCCTGCTCAGCCTCCAGCTCCGGCTGGCCGGCGTCCTGGCGCTGCTGCGGGCGCGCCGCGGCCGGCTGGAGCCGGTGCAGCTCCTCCTGCTCGGCGGCGCGCTCGCCGGGCCGGCGATCTACCTGCTGGTCGGCCACCCGGGCAGCAGCAACCAGTACTTCACCCGGACCGGCTTCGCCTTCGGCGTTCTCCTCTCCGCCTGGGGCTGGGTCGAGGTGGCCGATCGGGCCGCGCTGTCGGCCCGCGGACAGCTGCTGCTCGGGGTGGGGACCGCCGGGTTCGCGGTGCTGCTGACCGCGGTCCAGCTCGGGTCCGTGACCAGCACGCCGGCGATCCCCGCGTACGCCCCGGTGCTGCCGCTGCTCTGCTGGGCCGCCGCCCTGACGGTGGTGGCGCTGCTGGTCGCCCTGTGCTGGCCGGCGTTGGTCGGGCGCTGGCCCGGGCTGGCCGGCCGGGGCGGGCTGCTGCTGCTCACCGCCGTGCTGGTCGCCGGCGCGCCCGGCCTGGTCATGGACGCGGCCGCCGCCGGGAAGCAGCCGAACGGCGGGGCGTACCCGGTGGTGCCGATGCCCGCCTCCCGCGTCGAGGCGGCCCGCTGGGTCCACGCGCACAGCGACCCGGACGACGTGATGGCCACCAACGTGCACTGCCGGGCCGTGGTGGACGGCTGGTGCGACGCCCGCACGTTCTGGCTCAGCGGCTACGCCGAGCGCGCGGTGCTGGTGGAGGGGTGGGCGTTCGCGCCCCGGATGGTCGGGCTGCCCGAGGGCCCGTACGCCCCGTTCTGGGACGCCGACCGGCTGCGCGCCAACGACGCCGCGTTCACCGCCCCGACGGCCGCCGGGCTGGCCGCCCTCCGCGACCGGTACGGGGTGCGCTGGCTGGTGGTAGACCGCGCCGTCGCAGCGGAGTCGCCGACCCTGCGCACCCTGGCCGACCTGCGCTTCGAGAACTCCCGGACGGCCGTCTACCGGCTCCGTTGATCCGGCCGGGCGGTCCGGCTCAGCCCTCGGCCGGGCGGTGGGCGCGGAGCATCAGCGAGACACCGGGGAGCGACTTCACCGGCAGGTACCGCTCGGCGGTGATGATCGTGCGCAGCCCGAGGTTGACCACCGGGTGCAGGTCGTCCAGGTCGCTGCCGGTCGACTTCCGCCGCCGCCAGGCCGCGACCGGGCGGAGCACCACGTTCCAGCTCCACAGCTCGTCGACGACCAGCCCGGCCTTCTCCACCACCGCCCGCAGCGAGGCACGGTCGTAGCGGCGCACGTGGCCGACCGCCACGTCGTGCGCGGACCAGAGCCGCATGTCGCACGGCACCGCGATCAGCGCCGTCCCGCCCGGGCGCAGGGTGCGCCGGATCTCGGCGGCGGCGAGGTGGTCCTCGTCGAAGTGCTCCAGGATGTCGAAGGCGACCACCAGGCCCAGGCTGGCCGAGGGGACCGGCAGGTGGCGGGCGTCGGCCCGGATCACGTCCAGGCCGCGTTCCCGGGCCACCCCGGCGCCCTCGGCGCTGTACTCCAGGGCCAGCGGGCGCCAGCCGTGCGCCCGCAGCACCCGGGTGTTGCCGCCGCCGGCCGCCCCGATGTCCAGCGCCCGCTCCGGTCGCGTCCCGGCCGCCGCCAGCCGGCGCAGCGCCCGACCCAGCAGGGCGCGCCGCTCCCGGTACCACCAGTGGGTGTCCTCGAGCGTGGCGAGCTTGCGGATCTCGGTCGCTTCCACGCCGCAGACGGTAACAGGGCCCCTCCGTGCCGGAGGGGCCCTGTCCGAACCCGTCGTTACAGCGGGATGTTGCCGTGCGCGCCCCGGGCGGCCGGCGCCGCGGCGAGCGCCTCGGCGATCCGGCGCCGGCTCTCCTCCGGCTTGATCACGTCGTCCACCACGCCGATCTCCAGCGCCCGGTTGACGCCACCGGCGAACCGGACCTGCTCCTCGATCAGCTGGGCGCGCAGCGCCTCCCGCTCCTCGGCGGGCGCGGCGGCCAGCTGCTTGCGGTGCAGGATGTTCACCGCCGCGCTGGCGCCCATCACCGCGACCTCCGCGTTCGGCCAGGCGAAAACCGCGGTGGCGCCGAGCGACCGGGAGTTCATCGCGATGTACGCGCCGCCGTACGCCTTGCGGGTCACCAGCGTCACCCGCGGCACCACCGCCTCGGCGAACGCGTGCAGCAGCTTCGCGCCGCGCCGGACCACGCCGTCCCACTCCTGGCCCAGGCCGGGCAGGTAACCGGGGACGTCGACCAGGACGATCAGCGGCACCCCGAGCGAGTCGCACATCCGCACGAACCGGGCCGCCTTCTCCGCGCTGGACGCGTCGAGGCAGCCACCCAGCCGCAGCGGGTTGTTGGCGATCACGCCGACCGTCCGGCCGGCGAACCGGCCGAGCGTGGTGACGACGTTCGGCGCCCACTTGGCGTGCAGTTCCACGCCCGGGGCGTCGAGCAGCGCCTTGACCACCGGCTTCACGTCGTACGCCCGGTTGGTCTCGGCCGGCATCTTCGCGGCCAGGTCGTGCCCGTCGGTCGCGCCGGCCGGCACGTCGTCGGGGCAGAGCCGCCCCTGGTGGCCCAGCAGCGCGGCGAGCTTGCGCGACTCGACCATCGCCGCCTCGTCGTCGGCGCAGGTCACGTGCACCACGCCGGAGCGCCGGCCGTGCGGCTCGGGGCCGCCCAGGCGCTCCATGTCGACCTGCTCGCCGGTGACGCTGCGGACCACCTCGGGGCCGGTGACGAAGATCCGGCCGGCACCACTCATCACCACGATGTCGGTCAGCGCCGGACCGTACGCGGCGCCACCGGCGGCCGGGCCGAGCACCACGGAGATCTGCGGCACCCGGCCGGAGGCCCGGACCATGGCGGCGAAGACCTGCCCGACGGCGTCGAGCGCGACGACGCCCTCGGCCAGCCGGGCGCCGCCGGAGTGCCAGAGGCCGAGCACCGGCACCCGCTCCCGGACGGCGGTGTCGATCGCGTCCACGACGTGCCGGCACCCGTCGGTGCCCATCGCGCCGCCCATCTTCGTGGCGTCGGTGGCGAACGCGATCGCCGGCGTACCGTCGATCTCACCCCGCGCCCAGAGCGCGCCGGAGGTGTCCCGCGGCGAGGCCAGGCGCAGCGTGCCGGCGTCGAACAGCGCCCGCAGCCGCACCTCGGGATCTCGGTGGTCCACGGTCGCGCTCTCCGCGCTGACGGCGGTCGTGGTCACTTGTGCCTCCAAGGCTGTGGTCTCAGGCCCGCGTGAAGACGAGAGCCACGTTGTGACCGCCGAAGCCGAACGCGTTGTTCAGCGCGGCGGGGATCTCCAGGTGGCGCGCCTTGTGGGCGGCCACGTCCATGGTCAGGCCCTCGTCCGGGTCGTCCAGGTTGATCGTCGGAGGCACGACACTGTCGCGGATGGCCAGGATGGCGGCGATCGACTCCAGCGCGCCGGCCGCGCCGAGCAGGTGCCCGGTCATCGACTTGGTGGCGGAGAGCACCGGGTGGTCGCCGAGCGCCTTGTGCAGCGCGCCGATCTCCAGCATGTCGCCCACCGGGGTCGAGGTGGCGTGCGCGTTGACGTGCCTGATGTCCGTCTTCGCGACGTCCGCGTCGGCGATCGCCTTCGCGATGGCCCGGATCGCGCCCTCGCCCTCGGCGTGCGGCTGCACGATGTCGTACGCGTCCGAGGTGATGCCGGCACCGGCGAGGCGCGCGTACACCCGGGCGCCGCGGGCGGCGGCGTGGTCGGCGCGCTCCAGGACCACCACGCCCGCGCCCTCGCCGAGCACGAAGCCGTCCCGGCCCTTGTCCCACGGGCGGGAGGCCCGCTCCGGCTCGTCGTTGCGGGTCGACATGGCCCGCATCGAGGCGAAGCCGGCGATCGGCAGCGGGTGGATGACCGCCTCGGTGCCGCCGGCCACCACCACGTCGGCCCGGCCGGCGCGGATGATGTCCAGGCCGAGCGCGATCGCCTCGGCGCCGGTCGCGCAGGCGCTGGCCACCGAGTGCACGCCGGCCTTGGCGCCCAGCTCCAGCCCGACCCAGGCGGCCGGACCGTTCGGCATCAGCATCGGCACCGTGTGCGGGGAGACCCGCCGCGGCCCGGACGCCTCCAGGATGTCGTCCTGGGCGAGCAGGGTGGTGGCGCCGCCGATGCCGGAGCCGACGCTGACCGCCAGCCGCTCCGGGTCCAGCCCGGAGTCGGCCAGGCCGGCGTCGGCCCAGGCCTGCTGCGCCGCGATGATCGCGATCGCCTCGGACCGGTCCAGCCGGCGCAGCTTGACCCGCTCCAGCACCTCGGAGGGTTCCACCGCGAGCTGGGCGGCGATCCGGACGGAAAGTTGCCCGGCCCACTCCTGGGTGAGCGCACTCACCCCGGAGCGGCCGGCGAGCATGGCGTCCCAGGTCGACGCGACGTCCCCGCCGAGCGGGGTCGTCGCGCCGAGCCCGGTGACGACGACGTCGGGGCGACTCATGATCAGGACTGCGCCGCGATGTAGCTGACGGCGTCCCCGACGGTCTTCAGGTTCTGCACCTCGTTGTCCGGGATCTTGACGCCGAACTTCTCCTCGGCCGCCACCACGACCTCCACCATGGAGAGGGAGTCGACATCGAGGTCGTCGGTGAAGGACTTCCCCTCGGCCACGTCGTCCGGGTTCACCCCGGCAACCTCTTCGAGGATCTCGGCGAGGCCGGCGGTGATCTCGTCACGGGTCATTGCGGTTGGTTCCTTTCATCGGGGGTTCACTCGACGGCCGGCGGTGCCGGTCGTCACACCTCGGCGCGTGCGCGCCCGAGGGGGTCTTCAGGGGCAGCGGACGACCTGACCGGCGTAGGTCAGGCCGCCGCCGAAGCCGAACAGCAGCACCGGGGCGCCCGCGGGCACCTCCCGCCGCTCGACCAGCTTGGACAGGGCCAGCGGCACGCTCGCTGCCGAGGTGTTGCCGGACTCGACGATGTCCTTGGCGATGATCGCGTCCGGGATGTTCAGCCGCTTGGCGATGCCGTCGATGATCCGGCCGTTGGCCTGGTGCGGCACGAACGCGGCCAGCTCCGACGGCGCCACCCCGGCCTTCTCGCAGGCCTGCAGCGCCAGCGGCGCCAGCGCGGTGGTGGCCCAGCGGAAGACCGCCTGCCCCTCCTGCGCGATGTACGGGCGCCAGCCCTCGATCCGGACCGCGTCGCTCTTCTCCGGCACCGAGCCCCAGACCACCGGGCCCACCCCGGCCGGCTCACCCTCCGCGGCGGCGGTCACCACGGCCGCGCCGGCGCCGTCGCCGAAGATGATGCAGGTGGAGCGGTCGGTCCAGTCGGTGAAGTCGGAGAGCTTCTCCGCGCCGATGACGATGGCGTTGCGCGCCGCCCCGGCCCGGATCGCGTGGTCGACGGTACCGAGGGCGTACGCGAAGCCGGAGCAGGCGGTGTTGATGTCGTACGCGGCCGGGGCGGTGATGCCCAGCTTGGCGGCGACCCGGCAGGCCACGTTCGGGCTGCGGTCGACCGAGGTGCAGGTGGCCACCACGACGAGGTCGATGTCGGCGGCGGTGAGGCCGGAGTTGGCCAGCGCCTTGCCGGCGGCGGCGGTGGCCATGTCGGCCACCGTCTCGTCGCCGGCGATCCGCCGGGTGACGATCCCGACCCGGTCCCGGATCCACTCGTCGTTGGTGTCCACGAGCTGGGCGAGGTCGTCGTTGGTCACCACCCGCGACGGTTGGTAGTGGCCCATCGAGACGATCCGACTGCCTGCCATTAGTGCTGTCCTCCGATGCGGGCGAGCGGCTGGCCCGGGGCGACCGGGTCGTCGTGGTGGGCGAGCCACTCGGTGAGCAGCCCGCTGTCGTGCGCGGTCACCTCGACCGGCCCCTGCCGGGTGGCCACGTGACCGATGACCTGGCCGGTGCGCAGGTCCGCGCCCTCGGCCAACTCGGCGAGCGGCTCGAAGGTGCCGGCGGCGGGGGAGACCACCACCCGGAACTGGATCACCGGCTCGTGGCCGCCCAGGCCGCTGTGCCGGGCGATCAGGTCCCGCGCGGCGGGCAGGTCGTCGGGGGTGTTCAGGGTGACGATCTCGGGCACGCCGGTGGCCTTCAGTTCCCGCTTGACCAGGCCGGCCAGGGTGCCGGCGGGGGGCAGCTCGATCACCCCGGTGACACCGAGGTCGGCCAGGTTGCGCATGCACAGGTCCCAGCGCACCGGCGCGGTCACCTGCCGGACCAGCCGCTGCACCATCTCCCGGCCGTGGTTGACCGCCGAGCCGTCGAGGTTGGACAGCAGGATCCGGGCGGGGTCGGCCGGGGTGATCCCGGCGGCGACACCGGCCAGCGCGGCCTCGGCCGGGGCCATGTACGGCGTGTGGAAGGCGCCGGCCACCTGGAGCCGGATCACCCGGGTCTTCGCCGGTGGCTCGGCGGCCAGCTTGTCCAGCCCGGCCACCGCGCCCGCGGCGACGATCTGGCCGGCGCCGTTGCGGTTGGCCGGGTGCAGCCCGTGCGTCTCGATCGCGGCGAGCACCTCGTCCGGGTCGCCGCCGAGCACGGCGGCCATCCCGGTGGGCTCCAGCGCGCAGGCGGCGGCCATCTCCCGGCCGCGGACGCCGGCGAGGGTGATCGCCGCCTCGGCGGGCAGCACCCCGGCGAGGGCGGCGGCGCCCAGCTCACCGACGCTGTGCCCGGCGGTTACCGCGACGTCGTACATCGGCAGGTGCTCGGCGGCGAGCAGCGCGGCCGCGACCAGCAGCGGCTGGGTGCGGGCGGTGTCCCTGATCTCCTCGGCGTCGGCCTTCGTGCCGAGGTGGACCAGGTCGACGCCGGCCAGCGCGGACCACCAGCGCAGCCGCGCCTCGGAGCCGGTCAGGTCGAGCCAGGGAGTCAGGAAGCCGGGTTTCTGGGAACCCTGGCCGGGTGAGAGTACGGCGAGCACGCTTATGACTCTGACGGATACTCGTGGGTCGCGCTGTAGCGAGGGACACCAAACCGCACTAGAACCTTTGGCGGTTTCCTACAAAAATCGGCGGTGATCATCACCGGCCTGTGATGTTTTCCTCACGGCTGGGGTCATTGTCTGGGTCGGGACGGGTGCGACCCCCGGGACGACCGGGTCCAGCCGACCCACCGTCAGCGCCACCTGGAGGGCGAACGCGTCGCGGGGCGCCAGCGGCGAGAAGCCCGTCACCTCCGCGATCCGCTTCAGCCGGTAGCGCACCGTGTTCGGGTGCACGAAGAGCGCCCGGGCGGCACTCTCCAGCGTGCCCCCGGCCGCGAAGAACGCGTCCAGCGTCTCGAGCAGCTCGCCACCGGCCCGGACCAGCGTGGCGTACACGTCGTGCCGGAGCCGGCGGCGGGCCTCCGCGTCGCCGGCCAGGGCCCGCTCGGGCAGCAGGTCGGCGGCCGGCACCGGGCGCGGCGCGGTCGGCCAGGCCGGGGCCGCCCGGAACCCGGCCAGCGCGGCCCGCGCGGAGTCCGTCGCCTCGTCCAGGCTGGGTACGGCCGGACCGACCACCACCGGCCCGTCGCCGAACGCCGTGAGCAGCTTCTCCGTCGCGCCCAGCGGGTCGGCCGCCCCGCCGAGCACGATGACCAGCCGGTCGCCGTGCACGCCGCCGATCACCTCCACCCCGATCCGTCGGGCCTGCCGGTAGACGGTGTGCAGCACGGCGGCCACCTCGCCGCCGGGAGAGCGGCCCACCGCCACCGCCACCGGTGGCGCGTCCGTCCAGCCCAGCGCGGCCGCCCGGCTGGCCAGCACGTCCGGCGAGTCGCCGCGCAGCAGGGCGTCCACCAGCAGGGCCTGCAACCGGGCGTCCCAGGAGCCGCGCGACTCGGCGGCGCGGGCGTACACCCGGGCGGCGGCGAAGGCGATTTCCCGGGAGAAGCGCAGCACCGCCTCGCGCAGCTGCTGCTCCTCGCCCTTCGCGGCCAGGTGCGACACCTGCTCCTCGACCACGTCGATGGTGACCTTGATCAGCGCCACGGTCTGCTGGAGGCTGATCGAGCGGGCCAGCGCCTGCGGGGCGGTGGCGAAGACCTCGTCGGAGACCTCCTGGGTGCTGTCCGCGGTGCCGCCGCCGGACTGCAGCCACTGCACCAGCGACCGGGCGCCCGCCTGGGCGACCAGCATGACCCAGGAGCGCTGGTCCGCCGGAAGCTCCCGGAACCAGGGCAGGCTCTCGTCCATCCGGGCCACGCTGGCGGTGGCCAGGGCCCCCGCCGCCCGTTCGATCCGGCGCAGCGTGGCCGACAGGTCGCTACCGCCCGGCTCGCTCACCGCTCCAGCCTGACACGCCCTGAGCAGGGACTCCACACCGAGGGGCCCGTCCGTCAGGCCGTCCGGCGGCCCGGGCCGACCTGATGATCTCCGCCGTCCGCCGATCCGGTACGCGGCGCACACGTCGTCCGCCCCGGCCAGTACGGTGTCAGGGCACGTCGGGGCGACCTGCCCGACGGGCGATGGCGAACGTGAGGAGACCGGGATGGGGCACGGGGAGGCCGAGCACGGCTGCGCCCAGGGCGAGCCCTGCCGGCCGGGCCACCACGAGCAGGTGCCGTCCGCCAAGCATCCCCGCCGGCTCAGCGGCGTGCCGCACCAGGGGGAGCCGACCGCCGGGCGCGGGACCGACCGCGTCGACGACGACCCGCCCGCTCCCCGCCAGCGCGGGCCCGAGCCGGACGAGCTGGACCCGCCCGAGCCGGCGCCCGCCCAGGGCTGCCGCAGCGACCTGGCCGGCTGGGCCGGGGCGCACCGGCACGGCGCCGTCCGGCCCCGCAACCGGACGCTCCGCCGGGAACGGCCGCCGCACCGTTGGTGCTGACCCCGCGGCCGCCCCGCTGCGGCTTAGTAGCGTGAGCAGGGTGAAGGCGATCGCGATCGACGCGTACGGCTCGGCCGACCAGCTCGCCCTGCGGGACCTGCCGGAGCCGCCGGTCGGCCCGGACACCGTGTTGGTGCGGGTGCGGGCCGCCGGGGTCAACCCGGTCGACTGGAAGGTCCGCGAGGGCCACCTGGCCGGCGCCATGCCGATGCACTTCCCGCTGGTGCCCGGCTGGGACGCGGCCGGCGTGGTGGCCGCCGTCGGCCCGGCGGTGGCCGGCTTCGCCGTCGGGGACGAGGTCGTCGGGTACGTCCGGCGCGACGACGTCCAGTACGGCACGTACGCCGAACTGGTGCCCGCCCCGGAACGGACGCTGGCCGACAAACCGGTGCGGGCGTCCTGGGCCGAGGCGGGTGGCCTGCCGCTGGCCGGGTTGACCGCGTACCAGGCGTTGCAGCTGGCCCGGACCGGCGCCGGGGACACCGTGCTGGTGCACGGGGCGTCGGGCGGGGTGGGGCATCTGGCCGTGCAGCTGGCCCGGGCGCTGGGCGCCGACAAGGTGATCGGCACCGCGGGCGAGGCCAACCACGACTTCGTCCGGTCGCTGGGCGCCGAGCCGGTGGCGTACGGCGACGGGTTGCTGGACCGGGTCCGTGCCGTCGCGCCTGACGGGGTGGACGTGGCGCTGGACCTCTTCGGCGGGGAGGCGCTGGACGTCTCCGCCGAGCTGCTGAACCGGCCCGCCCGGCTGATCTCCACCGCCGACCCGGAGCACGTGACCCGCCTCGGCGGCAGCTACCTCTTCGTCAAGCCGTCCACCTCGGACCTGAGCGTGCTGGCCGGGCTGGTCGACGCCGGCCGGCTCGCCGTGCACGTGGCCCGGACGTTCCCGCTCGCCGAGGCTGCCGAGGCGCAGCGGCTGGTCGAGGCGGGGCACGTCCGCGGCAAGGTGGTGCTGGAGGTCTGAGCCGGGGCCGCCCGCCGGGCGCCGGCGGTGATCCGCTCAGCGGGTGCGGCGCCGGATCAGCAGCGAGATGCCGGCGAGGCCGGTGGTGATGACCAGCACCACGCCGACGTTGAGCAGCAACAGCCGCTGGAGCTGGCCCATCGCGTCGTCGATGTCCTGCACGGGGTTCAGCGCCTCCTCCGGGATGACCCGCTCGCCGCCGCCCACGCCGCCGCTGACCGTGTCGAACTGCCGCTCCAGCGGCACGCCGACGGTGCGCAGCGTCTCCGACATGTTGAGCCGGCCGAAGAACCAGCCGGCCCGGGTCTTGCTCCGGTCGGGCTGCTTGGCCGGCCGGTAGACCCGGGGGCCGCCCTCGGCCAGCGGGTAGAGGTCGTACGTCTGCTTGGGCACGTCCCCGGCGAGGACCATGAGCGTGTACTTAGGACCGAGGTTCTTCGCCTCCGGCCCGCGCTGCTGGCCGGTACGGCCGAGCCAGCTCACCTGGTCGATGACGGCGACGACCTCGGTGGGTCGGGTGTCGGCGCGCAGCCGCAGCGGCTGACCGAGCCGGTCGCCGGTGATGTCCACTCCGGCGGGTGGCGGCTTGGCCCCCGCCGCCTGGGCCGTGCCGGCGAGGGCCAGCGAGCAGGCCGTCACTATCAGCGCTCCGGTCCCCGCGGCCAGCAGCCGCCTCACCTTCCGGACCATCGCCGCCTCCTCGCCCCGTTCGATGGGTGGCTTCCGCTGCAGGTGACACGTTGGTCGGCCGACGATGGTGATCATGCCCACAGACCGGGTCCCCACCTCAAAGACTCCGCAGAACGTCGCTCGGTTGCAGCTGCTGGAAGAGTAATTGGAACTATCTGCGATCTGGGACCGACCAACGAGTAGCCGTTGATCAGCGGGCGGATCGTACCTTTGCGGAGGGGTTCATGGGGGGCAGCGTGGCACGCGTGGCGCGTACCCGGCTAGCGGTTCTCGGCGTGGCGGTCGGTGTGTCGGTGGCGTTGCCGGCCACCCCGGCGGCCGCGCACAACTCGTTGACCGGCAGCGACCCGCGGAACGGGGCGCGGCTGGCGGCCGCGCCGAAGCGGATCGAGCTCCGGTTCCTCGCCACCCCGGCCCCCGGTACGACGAAGATCACAGTCACCGGGCCGGGCAACGCGCCGGCGACGGGCGGCGTGCCGACGTTCCGCGGCAACCGGGTGAGCGTGCCGTTCAAGGCGGGGGCGGCCGGCCTCTACATCGTCGACTACCGGGTCGGGTCGGTTGACGGACATCCGGTGACGGGCGAGATCCGGTTCTCCCTCACCACCGGCACGCCGGCCGCGCCGCCGTCGGCCACCGCGCCGCCGTCCGCCGCCCCGTCGGCCGGCGCCGGGGCGACGGGGCCGACCACCTCGCCGACCGCCCCGGCGAGCGGTTCCCCGGTGAGCCCGGCGCCGACCGGAGAGAGCTCCGACGAGCGGGGCGCGGGCTGGTTCTGGCTGCTCGCCGCCGTCGTGGTGCTCCTCCTGCTCGGCGGCGGCCTCCTGCTCCGCCGCCGCACGACGCGCCGCTGACCGCCGCCGCGCGTACGACGCAGGGCCCGCCGGATGACCGGCGGCCCTGCGTCGACGGGACGTCAGACCAGGCGGACCCGGGCGGCGCGCAGCCGGGTCAGGGCGCGCTCGCGACCGAGCACCTCCAGGGACTCGAAGAGCGGCAGCCCCACGGTGCGGCCGGTGACCGCGACCCGGACCGGCGCCTGCGCCTTGCCCAGCTTCAGGCCGCGCTCCACGCCGACGGCCTCCAGGGTGGACTTGAGCGACTCCGCGTCCCAGGACTCCAGCGCGTCGAAGGCGGCGATCGCGGCGTCCAGCAGATCGGCCGCGCCCTCCTTCATCGCCTTCGCCCAGGCCGCCTCGTCGATCAGCGGGTCGGCCAGGAAGAGGAAGTCGACGTTCGGCACGATCTCGCTGAGCACCGCGATCCGGGTCTGGGCCAGCGGCGCCACCGCGGCGAACGCGGCCGGGTCGAACTCCTCCGGCTGCCACGGCGGCGGGGCGACGGTGCCGGTGCCGGTCAGCCACGGCTGGCAGGCGGCGATGAACTCCACCACCGGCAGCGCCCGGATGTAGTCGCCGTTGAAGGCGCGCAGCTTCTTCTCGTCGAAGAACGCGGGGGAGGGGTGCACCTCCTCCAGCCGGAACTCCTCCTCGATCACCGACCAGGGCACGATCTCCCGGTCGCCCGACGGCGCCCAGCCGAGCAGCATCAGGTAGTTGCGCATCGCCGCGGCGAGGTAGCCCTCGTCCCGGTACGCCTCCAAGGCGACCTTGTCGCGCCGCTTGGACAGCTTCTGCCGCTTCTCGTTGACCACCACGGGCACGTGCGCCCAGATGGGCGGCTTGACCCCGAGGGCGTCCCAGAGCAGCTGCTGCTTCGGCGTGTTGGGCAGGTGCTCCTCGGCCCGGATCACGTGGGTGATCCCCATGGTCATGTCGTCGACCACGTTGGCCAGCAGGAAGACCGCGGAGCCGTCGGCCCGGGCGATGACGAAGTCCTCGATGTTCTTGTTCTCGAAGGTCGGCTCGCCGCGGATCAGGTCGACCACCACGGTCTCGCCCTCGTCGGGCGTCCGGAAGCGCAGCGCCCGCCCCTCGCCCGGGCCGAGCCCCTTGTCGCGGTGGAAGCCGTCGTAGCCCTGGTACTGGGAGCCGGTGCGGGCCTGCACGTCCTCGCGGGTGCAGTCGCAGTAGTACGCCCGGCCGGCGTCGAAGAGCCGCTGGGCGGCGGCGCGGTGCTCGCCGGCGTACGACGACTGGAAGTAGGGGCCCTCGTAGCTGCCCCGCTCGATGCCGATCCAGTCCAGCGCCGACAGGATGCCCTCGGTCCACTCGGGCTTGTTACGGGCCGCGTCGGTGTCCTCGATGCGGAGCACGAACACCCCGCCCTGCTGCTTGGCGTAGATCCAGTTCTGCAGGGCCGAGCGGGCGCCGCCGACGTGGAACATACCGGTCGGGGAAGGGGCGAAGCGTACACGTACCGTCACGTCCCCCAGCCTACGGCCGGCCGCGACCGCTTTCCGCCAGGGGGCCGGGTCAGGGCACCGAACGGATCTTGAGCACCAGTGCGCTGCCGAGCAGGGTGACCGCCGCGGTGACCGCGTACAGCGTGGGGTAGCCGCCCAGGTGCACGACGATCGGGGCGGAGAGGGCCGGCCCGAGCACCTGCGGCGCCGAGTTCGCGATGTTGATCACGCCGAGGTCCTTGGCCCGGTCGGTGGCCGCCGGCAGCACCTGGGTGATCAGCGCCGCGTCCACCGCCAGGTAGACGCCGTAGCCGGCGCCGAGCAGCAGCGCGGCGGCCACCGCCATCGGCCAGACCGGCGCCACGGCGAGCAGCAGCGCCGCCACCGCCATGATCACACCGGAGGTGATCACGAAGACCTTGCGCCGGCCGGAGCGGTCCGACAGCCGGCCGGCGACCACGGCGGTGAGCATCATGCCGAGGGTGTAGAGCAGGATCAGCACCAGCAGGCCGCCCTCGGGGTCGGCCACCCGCACCCCGTCGGTGAGGAAGTAGAGCAGGTAGAGGGTGCCCAGCGCGTTGCCGGTCTGGACCAGGAACCGGGTGAACCAGGCCCAGGCGAAGTCGGGGTGCCGGCGCGGGCTGATCCACATCGAGGCGAGCAGCCCGCGCAGCCGCAGCGCCGAACGGTGCTCCCGGGGCAGCGGGTCGTCGGCGGTGAGCAGCGCGAACGGCAGCGACAGCAGCAGCATCGCCACCGCGATGGCGGCGTACCCGGCGGCGTTGCCGGTGACCAGCGCGGTGACCAGCACCGCCCCGACCACCAGGCCGAGCGCCTGCGGGATGCCCACCCAGCCGGAGACGCCCCCGCGCTGGGCGACCGGCACCCGGTCCGGGATGGCGGCGGTCAGACTGGCCAGCATCGCGTTGAAGCAGACCTGCGCGGCGACCCAGCCGAGCGCCACCCCGGCGATGGTGTCCTGGCGGGCCAGCAGCACCAGCGCGAGCGCGCCGAGCACGGCGCCGGAGGCGGTCCAGACGTGCCGCCGGCCGAGGTGCCGGCCGGCCACCCGGATCACCGTGCGGTCGGACAGCGCCCCGGCGAGCGGGTTGGCCAGCACCGCCGCGAGCGCGCCCAGCCCGGTGACGACCGCCAGCATGGCCTCCTTGTCGCCCGGCGCGATCCGCTCGACCTGCTGCGGCAGCAGCACCTGGATGGGGGTGAAGAAGGCCATCCAGACGCCCAGGTTGGCCGCGAAGATCAGCGCGATCCAGCTCCGCCGGACCGGCACGGTGGGTTCGGCGAGCGCCGCCGGCAGCGAGGTCGGCGTCGGGTTCACCGTGGTCACGGCTTGATCACCCGGTCGCGCAACCAGGCGTACGAGGACTTCGGGGTACGCCGCTGGGTGGCGTAGTCGACGTGCACCAGGCCGAACCGCTTGGTGAAGCCCTCGGCCCACTCCCAGTTGTCCAGCAGCGACCAGACGAAGTACCCGGTCACGTCGACGCCCTCGTCGATGGCGGCCCGCACGGCGCGCAGGTGCCCGTCCAGGTATGCGATCCGGTCAGGGTCGTCGACCCGGCCGTCGGCGCCCGGCACGTCGTCGTACGCGCAGCCGCTCTCGGTGACCTGGATCGGCGGCAGCGCGGCCCCGTACCGGTGCCGCAGGTCGACGAGCAGGTCGCGCAGCCCGTCGGGGGCCACCGGCCAGTCGAAGGCGGTCCGCGGGTACCCCTCCAGCGGGACGATCTCGAACGGCAGGGGCGAGTCCGGCTCGGCCGCCCGGATCCCGGTCGGGTTGTAGTAGTTCACCCCGAGCACGTCGAGCGGGGCGGCGATCACGTCGAGGTCCCCGGCGCGGACCACGCCCTCGTCGAAGCCCGGCCCGTCCGGGTAGCCGAGACCGAGCAGCGGGTCGGTGAAGAGCCGGTTGTGCAGCGCGTCGTACGCCGCCCCGGCGGCCCGGTCGGCGTCGGTGTCGCCGGCCACCCGCACTGGCGAGTAGTTGTTCGCGATCGCCACCGGGCTGCCGCTGCGCGCCCGCAGCGCCGACACCGCGAGGCCGTGCCCGAGCAGTTGGTGGTGGGCCACCGGGAAAGCGTCGAAGAGCAGCATCCGGCCCGGGGCGTGCACGCCCATGCCGTGTCCGAGGCTCATGTGGATGAACGGCTCGTTGAGGGTGATCCAGAGCTTCACCCGGTCGCCGAGGCGGGCGGCGACCAGGTCGGCGTACTCGGCGAAGCGGGCGGCGGTGTCCCGGTTGAGCCAGCCGCCGGCGTCCTCCAGGGGCTGCGGCAGGTCCCAGTGGAAGAGGGTGGCGACCGGGTCGACCCCGTGGCCGAGCAGTTCGTCCACCAGCCGTTCGTAGAAGTCCAGCCCGGCGGGGTTGGCCGCGCCGGCCCCGGTGGGCTGCACCCGGGGCCAGGCGATCGAGAACCGGTACGCGGACACCCCGAGCCCGGCCAGCAGCGCGACGTCCTCGCGGTACCGGTGGTAATGGTCGCAGGCCACGTCGCCGGTGCTGCCGTCGGCGATCCGTCCGGGAGAGTGGGCGAAGGTGTCCCAGATGGATGGTCCACGGCCGTCGGCACCGACCGCGCCCTCGATCTGGTAGGCGGAGGTGGACACCCCCCAGCGGAACCCGGCGGGGAACTCCGGCATCGGCGCGGTCGTCATTCGCCCTCCAGAAACGCGAAGCGTGCTCGGGACTCTAGGGCGCGAGCCGCCGATGCGCCATAGGCCGGGGAGCGCTGGCGGCGCAAGGGTTTTCGGCGTGTCTTTTCCGAACCCGTCCGTTTAAGTCCGAATTACCGCATACAGTCGGAATATCGCGGATGTGTCCTTAATGGGGGAAAGACAGAAATGATCCTCGTGGAACGCAGTGCGCACGTGATGGCGCCGGTGGAAGCGGTCTGGGACGTCGTGCAGCGGGCCGAGCAGTTGCCGGCCTGGCTGGCGGGGGTTCGCGCGGCGGAGGTCCTCTCGGGGGAGGGCTTCGGCCGGCGACAGCTGGTCCAGGCCGGGCGCGGCGCGGCGCACGAGGCCGAGGTGATCGCCTACCAGGAGCCGACCCTGATCGGGTGGCGCGAGCGGGCCAAGGGCGCGGGCGCCCGGGCCGAGGCGCGCACCGAGATCTACGTACAGCTGACCCCGGACGAGGAGGAGGGCGGGACGATCGTGCGGCTCATCGTCGTACGGTGGCCCGCCGGGCCGGTGAAGGCCGCCCTGCTCCGGCTCGGCCTGCGTCGGGTCGGCGCCGACCTGGAGGACTCGCTGGCCCGACTGACCGACCTGGCCGCCGTCGGCTGACGGGCCCGTCCCGGCACCGCCCGCGATGGCGATGGTCCGGCGTCCCCGCCAGGGACGCCGGACCATCGTCGACTCCGCCGCCGACACGCTGCCCGGGTTGCGGTACGTCGGGGCGTCCCCGCCCAGGGAAGGCCCGACCTGCCGCATTCCGAGGGCCGGCGACATGACGAAGGGCCCGGCGCGGGATCGCGCCGGGCCCTTCTCGCGTACGACCTAGCTGTCGCCGCCGGTCTCGCCGACCGGGGCGGCGGTGATGTCGTCGAGCGCGTACTTCTTGGCGGCCTCGGCCGGCACGTTGGCCGGCACCGCGCCGCGGAGCGCGAGCTGCCGCAGCGTGGCGACCGCCACCGACTCGGCGTCGACGTGGAAGTGCCGGCGCAGCGCGTGCCGGGTGTCCGACATGCCGAAGCCGTCGGTGCCGAGCGAGGTGTAGTCGCCGGGCACCCAGCGGGCGATCAGGTCCGGCACCGCGCGCATCCAGTCGCTGACCGCGACCTTCGGCCCGTCGGCGTCGGCCAGCTTCCGCTGGACGTACGGGACCCGCTGCTCGCCGCCCGGGTTGAGCAGGTTGTGCTCCTCGCACTCCACCGCGTCCCGGCGCAGCTCCGTCCAGGAGGTCACCGACCAGACGTCGGCGGACACGCCCCAGTCCTCGGCGAGCAGTTGCTGCGCCCTGAGCGCCCACTGCATGCCGGTGCCGGAGGCCAGGATGTTCGCCTTCGGCGCGTCCCCGTCCACCTTCGGGGCGGGGGAGTAGCGGTAGATGCCCTTGAGGATGCCCTCGACGTCCACGCCCGCCGGCTCGGCGGGCTGGAAGATCGGTTCGTTGTAGACCGTCAGGTAGTAGAAGACGTTCTCCTGCGCCTCCCCGTACATCCGGTGCAGGCCGTTCTCCATGATGTGCGCGATCTCGAACGCGAACGCCGGGTCGTACGCGACCACCGCCGGGTTGGTGGCGGCGAGCAGTAGCGAGTGGCCGTCCTCGTGCTGCAGGCCCTCACCGTTCAGCGTGGTCCGCCCGGCGGTGGCGCCGAGCAGGAAGCCGCGGGCCATCTGGTCGGCGGCCGCCCAGAGCCCGTCGCCGGTGCGCTGGAACCCGAACATCGAGTAGAAGATGTACATCGGGATCATCGGCTCGCCGTGGGTGGCGTACGACGATCCGGCCGCGGTGAAGGACGCCACCGAACCGGCCTCGTTGATCCCCTCGTGCAGGATCTGACCGTCGGTGGCCTCCTTGTACGACAGGAACAGCTCCCGGTCCACCGAGGTGTACCGCTGGCCGTGCAGCGAGTAGATCTTCGCCGTCGGGAAGAGCGAGTCCATGCCGAAGGTACGGGCCTCGTCCGGGATGATCGGCACCCAGCGCTTGCCGAACTCCTTGTCCTTCATCACGTCCTTGAGCAGGCGGACGAAGGCCATCGTGGTGGCCACCTTCTGCTTGCCCGAGCCGCGCTTGACGTCGGAGAACCGCTCGGGGCCGGGGATCTGCAGCCGCTTGCCGGTGGTCCGCCGGGACGGCAGGTACCCGCCGAGCTGCTGGCGCCGCTCCTTGAGGTACTGGATCTCGTCGGACTTCTCGCCCGGGTTGTAGTACGGCGGGAGGTAGGGGTTCTCCTCCAGCTGCTTGTCTGGGATGTCCAGGTAGAGCCGGTCGCGGAAGAGCTTCAGGTCCTCCAGCGTCAGCTTCTTCATCTGGTGGGTGGCGTTGCGGGCCTCGAAGTGCGAGCCCAGCGTCCAGCCCTTGATCGTCTTGGCCAGGATCACCGTCGGCTGACCGGTGTGCTCCATCGCCGCCTTGTAGGCCGCGTAGAGCTTGCGGTAGTCGTGGCCACCCCGCTTGAGGTTCCAGATCTCGTCGTCGGTCAGGCCCTCGACCATCTTGCGGGTCCGCGGGTCGCGGCCGAAGAAGTGCTCCCGGACGTACGCCCCGGACTCCGCCTTGTAGGTCTGGTAGTCACCGTCGGGCGTGGTGTTCATCAGGTTGACCAGCGCGCCGTCGGTGTCCGCCGCGAGCAGCGGGTCCCACTCCCGGCCCCAGACCACCTTGATCACGTTCCAGCCGGCGCCCCGGAAGAACGCCTCCAGCTCCTGCATGACCTTGCCGTTGCCGCGGACCGGGCCGTCCAGGCGCTGCAGGTTGCAGTTGATCACGAAGGTGAGGTTGTCCAACTCCTCGCGGGCGGCCACCCCGATCGCGCCCAGCGACTCGACCTCGTCCATCTCGCCGTCGCCGAGGAACGCCCAGACGTGCTGCTGGGAGGTGTCCTTGATGCCGCGGTGCTGCAGGTAGCGGTTGAACCGGGCCTGGTAGATCGCGTTGATCGGCCCGAGGCCCATGGAGACGGTGGGGAACTCCCAGAAGTCCGGCATCAGCCGCGGGTGCGGGTACGATGGCAGGCCGCCGCCCGGGTGCGACAGCTCCTGCCGGAACCCGTCGAGCTGGTCCTCGCTGAGCCGCCCCTCCAGGTAGGCGCGCGCGTACATGCCGGGGGAGGCGTGCCCCTGGTAGAAGATGTGGTCGCCGCCGCCCGGGTGGTCCTTGCCCCGGAAGAAGTGGTTGAAGCCCACCTCGTAGAGCGACGCCGAGCTGGCGAAGGTGGAGATGTGCCCGCCGACGCTGATCTCGGGCCGCTGCGCCCGGTGCACCAGCATGGCGGCGTTCCACCGGATGTAGGCCCGGATCCGTCGCTCGATGTGCTCGTCACCCGGGAACCACGGCTCGCGCTCCGGCGGGATGGAGTTGATGTAGTCGGTGGTGGTCAGGGACGGCACCCCGACCTGGCGCTCGCGGGCCCGCTCCAGCAGGCGCAGCATGACGTACCGGGCGCGCTTGGTTCCGCGCTCGTCGATGACACCGTCGAGTGACTCGACCCATTCGCCGGTCTCTTCAGGGTCGATGTCCGGAAGCTGGCTCGGCAGACCAGCGGTGATCACCGGGCGCTTGCGTTCCGTAGCCACAGGCGTTCCCTCGGTTGTGTGTGGGATAGGTCTCTAGCGCCATCCTGCCCCCTGGTGGCGCCGGTCGTCACGTCTCCCTCCCCCAGACGCGACGCTGAACACAGGTACCCGTCGGTAACTTTGCGCGATCCTCGAGTGCGCCACGCCGGCGGCCCGAGGCTTGCCCCGACGTCCTACCGTGCGGCCATGACGACGCGGCTGGTTCTCGGGGCCGGTGTGACCCTCCTCGGCAGCCTCGCACTGGTGATCGCGGTGGTGAGCGTGTACCGGGGTGGCCTGACGCTCGCGCCCGTCGGACTGCTCGGCCTGGCCCTGCTCGGCACGGGCCTGGCGACCCTCGGCCGGCGGGCGGAGGCCGGGTGGCGGCCCCCGGGGGTCGGCGGGTACTGGGACCGGCCCGCGAGCGGCCCGACCGGGATCGTCGGCTTCGGCGTGGACGTCGGTGGCGGCGACGGCGGTGCCGGCCGGCCGGCCCACGACGGCGGCTCCGGCCGGGTCCGGTGGGGCGGGGACGGCCGCTGGTCCGACGACGGCCGGGACGGGGGCCTCGGCGGTGGTGGGTCGGGCGGTGACGGCGGCTGGTCCGGCGGCGGCAACTGACCCGCTCGGGCAGAATGCGGGATGTGCGTAGTGAGGTGATCACCGTCCAGACCGGGTCCCGGCCCACCGTCCGGGACATCACCGCCGAGGCCGAGCGGTTCGTCGCCGGCCAGGGCGACGGCCTGCTGCACGTCTTCGTGCCGCACGCCACCGCCGGGCTGGCCCTCATCGAGACCGGCTCCGGCTCCGACGACGACCTGCTGCGGGCGATCGACGACCTGCTGCCCGCCGACGACCGCTGGCGGCACCGGCACGGCTCGCCCGGGCACGGGCGGGATCACGTGCTCCCCGCGTTCGTCCCGCCGTACGCGACCCTGCCGGTGGTGGACGGACGGCTGGCGCTCGGCACCTGGCAGTCGCTCTGCCTGGTGGACACCAACGGCGACAACCCCAGCCGCAAGGTCCGCTTCTCGTTCCTGCCGGGCTGACGGGGGCGCCGCCCCGCCGTGTGAGGGCGAGGTGGGTAATGCCCCACGCAACTGCGTGAGCCGCTCAACCGTAGAACTAATCAACTATTGGATCGGCAAGTAGCATGTGAGGCATGGCTCAACCCACCGTTCCCACCGCCGGCCCCGACGCGGGCGACCGCTCCGGCCTGGCCGGGGACGCGGTGCGCCGGATCATGCACATCGCCTCCGCGATCCGCCACTACCAGGACGTGGAGATCTCCGAGCTGGGCCTCACCCCGGCCGTCGCCCGGGCGCTGCACGAGCTGGACCCCGACCGGCCGCTGCCCGCCCGGGACCTCGCCGAGCAGCTGCGCTGCGACCGCTCCAACGTCACCGGCCTGGTCGACAAGCTGGAGCAGGCCGGCCTGGTGGAGCGGCGGGTCGACCCCGCCGACCGGCGGCAGAAGACGCTGGTCGTGACCGAGGCCGGCCGGCGGATGCGGGACCGGGTGCACCAGGTGATGTCCGATTCACGACTGCTCGGCGGGCTCACCAACCACGAGCTGGCCGCCCTTCGTGAGCTGGTCTGGAAGGTCTCCGACGGCGGCTGCCCGGAGCAGTGCGGCGACGAGTGAGGCCCGGCGGGCGGATCGTGTCCGAGTGGGCGCGGGGCCCCTTCGTCGGTAATGCTGTCCGACGTGACCACCCCGCAAGATCTCGACGACCGGTTCCGGGAGGCCCTGGGCGCGCTCGGCGTCCCCGCCCGGCGGCGTGACCTCGACGAGCCACTCACCGAGGGCGCGCCGCTGACGGGAGCGCAGGCGCTGGCCCTGTTCGACGCCCAGGTCACCAGTCGACTGCTGGACCTCGCCGGACGCTGGCTGCGCAGCTTCGGTGAGGGCTTCTACACCATCGGCTCCGCCGGTCACGAGGGCAACGCGGCGGTGGCCGCCGCCCTCCGGCCCACCGATCCCGCCCTCCTGCACTACCGCTCCGGCGCCTTCTACTGCCTCCGGGCCGCCCAGGCCGCCGGGACCGTCCCGGCCGGCCACGTGGCCGACGGCCCGGGGACCGGTCCCGGCGATGCCGGCTCGCCGGCCGGGGGCGGGTCGGCGGCCGACGCGACCGACGCCGGACCGGACGCGGCGAGCGCCGGGCGGGACCGGCTCTCCGCCTCCGACCAGTCCGGCGGCGCCGAGGCGGACGGCGCCGACCGGACCGAGCCGGACGCGGCGACCTCGGGGCGGGACGGGCTGCTCGGCGGCTCGGCCGAGCCCGACACGGAAGGCGCCGGCCGGGCCGGAACCGACCCCGGGCGGTCGGCGGCGGAGGCCGTCGAGCCGCCGTCCGGCACCGTGGCGCCGGACCACGACCAGAACACCGGAACCCCCGACCGGACAGCCGAGGCGCCCGCCCGGGACGCCGGCGCGCCGGACCGGGACGCGGGCGCCGTCCAGGCGAGGGCCCTTCCGCTCGGCGTCGGGGTCGCGGTCGACGCCACCGGCGAGGCGGTGCTCGCCGCCCCGGCGGTCGCCGAGGACGCGTACGCCGAGGCGGCGCGGGACGTGCTGCGGGGGATGGTCGCCTCGGCCCGGGAGCCGATCGCCGGTGGCCGGCACAAGGTCTTCGGCCGGGCCGACCTGGCCGTCATCCCCACCACCTCCACCATCGCCTCGCACCTGCCCCGGGCGGTCGGCATGGGGTTGGCCCTGGAACGCCTGCGCCGGGTCGGCGGCGGGCGCCGGGCCGGGTCCGCGCCGTCGACCGGCGAGGCGACCGGCTCGCCGTGGCCGCCGGACGCCATCGTGGTCTGCTCGTTCGGCGACGCCTCGGTGAACCACGCCAGCGCCACCGCCGCGTTCAACACCGCCGGCTGGTACGACCACACCGGCCTGCGCATCCCGGTCCTCTTCGTCTGCGAGGACAACGGCCTCGGCATCAGCGTCCGCTCACCGAAGGGCTGGGTGGCGGCGACGCTGCGCGCGAAGCCCGGGATCCGCTACTTCGCCGCGGACGGCGCCGACCCGGTCGAGGCGTACCGGGTGGCGGGGGAGGCGGCGGCCTGGGTGCGCCGGCACCGGCGGCCGGCCGTGCTGCACCTGACCACCGTGCGGCTGATGGGACACGCCGGGGCGGACGCGGAGACCGCGTACCGGAGCCCGGCGGAGATCGCCGCGGACGCCGAGCGGGACCCGCTGCTGGCCACCGCGCGGCTGCTGGCCGAGGGAGGCTTCGCCACCGGCGAGGAACTGCTGACCCGGTACGACGAGCGGGGCTGGCAGGTCCGCCGGATCGCCGAGGAGGTGCTCGACGAGCCGAAGCTCGCCTCCCCGGCCGAGGTGGTGGCGGCGCTGGCCCCCCGCCGGCCGGTACGGATCTCCCACGCCGTGGCCGACGCGGCGGCCCGGGCGGCCGGGCCGAACGCGGCCGCGCGCGCCGAGGCGTTCGGCGGCAAGCCGCCGGAGCTGGCCGGCCCGCTCACCCTGGCGCAGAGCATCAACGCGGCGCTCGCCGACGGGATGCTCGACCACCCCGGCATGGCCGTGTTCGGCGAGGACGTCGCCGCCAAGGGCGGGGTGTACGGGGTGACCAAGGGGCTGCGGGACAGGTTCGGGGCGGCCCGGGTCTTCGACACGCTCCTCGACGAGACCTCGATCCTCGGGCTGGGCCTCGGCGCGGGGATCGCCGGAATGCTGCCGGTGCCGGAGATCCAGTACCTGGCCTACCTGCACAACGCCGAGGACCAGTTGCGCGGCGAGGCCGCCACCATGCAGTTCTTCTCCGGCGGCGCGTTCCGCAACCCGATGGTGGTGCGGGTCGCCGGGCTGGCGTACCAGGAGGGGTTCGGCGGGCACTTCCACAACGACAACTCGGTGGCCGTACTGCGGGACGTGCCCGGCCTGGTGATCGCGGTGCCGGCGCGGCCGGACGACGCCGCGCCCATGCTGCGGACCTGCCTGGCCGCCGCGGCGGTGGACGGCAGCGTCTGCGTCTTCCTGGAGCCGATCGCCCTTTACCACACCCGGAACCTGTACGCCGACGGCGACGGGGAGTGGCTGGGCGAGTACGCCGAACCCGGCGCGTGGGCGGCCGGCCACGTCCCGGTGGGCCGGGCCCGGGTGTACGGGGTCGGTTCCGCCGAGGACGTCACCATCATCACCTTCGGTAACGGGGTGCGGATGTCGCTGCGGGCGGCGGCCACCCTCGCCGACGAGGGGATCGGCACCCGGGTGGTGGATCTGCGCTGGCTCGCCCCGCTGCCGGTGGCCGACATCATCCGGGAGGCCTCGGCCACCGGCCGGGTCCTGGTCGTCGACGAGACCCGCCGGTCGGGCGGGGTGGGCGAGGGAGTGATCGCCGCGCTGGTCGACGCCGGGTACGTCGGGGCGGCGCGCCGGGTGGCGGGAGTTGACTCGTTTGTACCATTAGGTCCGGCGGCGCGTCAGGTTCTGGTCTCCGAGGAAGCCATTACCGAGGGTGCCCGTACGCTGCTGGCACGGTAAATTCCGTTCCACCCGGTGCGCCACTTGCGCGGGGAGCCACAACTGTGTGGACTTGGCCCGACGGTGTCGTACGACGCCGCGAGCAGGGATGAGATGAGGAGGCACGCGACAGTGAGCGCGACCGCTGGTCAGGCCGCCGACGGGGTACGCAGCCTGGCGGACCGGTTCGGGATCGAGCCGGGGATGGTCGTCATGGAGATGGGGTACGACGACGACGTCGACCAGGATCTCCGCGACGCCCTGACCGACCGCTGTGGAGAGCTGGTCGACGAGGACACCGACGAGGTGGTCGACTCGGTGCTCGTCTGGTACCGCGACGGCGACGGTGACCTCTTCGAGCTTCTCGTCGACGCCCTCGGGCCGCTGGCCGACAACGGGGTGGTGTGGCTCCTGACGCCCAAGGCCGGGCGGGACGGCCACGTCGAGCCGAGCGAGGTCGCGGAGAGCGCGCAGACCGCCGGCCTCCAGCAGACCTCGACGGTCAACGCCGGCCTCGACTGGAGCGGCGCCCGCCTGGTGCTCCGCCGCGGGTCCAAGGCGAAGAAGTAGCCGACCCTCCACGCCCCGGCGGCCCGCGCCACCGGGTGTGGCAGGCTGATCGTCTCCAGACTCGACCCGAGGAGCTCGCATGACCATCGAGGTTGGCGCCGAGGCGCCGGACTTCGTGCTGAAGGACCAGAACAACCAGGAGGTCCGGCTCGCCGACTTCCGCGGCAAGCGCACCGTGCTGCTGGTCTTCTACCCGCTCGCCTTCACCGGCATCTGCCAGGGTGAGCTGTGCGAGGTGCGGGACAACCTCAACGAGTACGTCAACGACGACGTCCAGGTGCTGACCGTCAGCGTCGACTCCGTCTACGCCCACAAGATCTGGGCCGACCGGGAGGGCTACCAGTTCCCGCTGCTGGCCGACTTCTGGCCGCACGGCGCGGTGGCCCAGGCGTACGGCGTGTTCAACGACGTCGCGGGCATCGCCAACCGCGGCACCTTCGTGATCGACAAGGCGGGCGTGGTCCGGTTCGCGGAGATGAACATGCCGGGCGAGGCGCGCGACCAGGAGGGCTGGCGCAAGGCGCTCGCCGAGACCGTCGCCGCCTGATCCCCGAACCGGGCATACCGTTCGACCGGGCCGGTGACCGGCAGGTAAGCTTGCCAGCCACCGGCCCGCTGTACGGGCGTTCCGGGCGCGTAGCTCAGCGGGAGAGCACTCGCCTTACAAGCGAGGGGTCGCAGGTTCGAAACCTGCCGCGCCCACCACCATTGACCAGCAATAAAGTCAATCACAAGATCACGCTCGCGCGTCGCGTCGCTCGCCCCCAAGGCGAGGATCCACAACACCCACCGCAAACCCGGTGAACGTTAGTGGCCACCGCACTAGCGCAGTCCGCACGGCCAGTTCAGGCGACCTAGTGCGCCGGGGAGGGGGCTTCGGGGGGACGGCCGGCAGCGTGGCGGGCGTCGGCGAGGGCGACGGCGAGCAGGACGAGCGCGGCCACGACCGTAGCGGCCAGCGGTGGGGCGAAATGCAGGGGGACGGCGGCGACCGCCAGGGCGGCGATGGCGACGACCCGGCGGATGGAAAGCCGGTCGAACACGACGCGTTCCAGACGGATGCGGCCGTAGAGGAACAGTGCTGGACCGCCGAGGATCGCGACGAGCCACGCCGGCTCGGGCCGGCCGTTCGGGTGTTTCAGCACGATCTCGAAGCCGACGGCGGCGGCGACGATGCCCATCACCATGACGACGTGGGCAGTGCCGGTGGCGCGGCCGGCGGCTTCCCTGTCCCCCGCCGCAGCGACGGCTTCGGCGAGGACGTGGCCGGAGCGGTAGAAGTAGATGCGCCACAGCAGCACCGTCGACAGGAACGCCACCACGAGCCCCGCGGCGGTCGCCGCGGTTGCCGGCTGGTAGGTCAGCGTGGCGCCGACGGCGAGCACGGTTTCCCCGAGGGCGATCATCAGGAACTGCTGGTAGCGCTCGGGCAGGTGGTGACCGCTGTCCATGGCCCACGCACTGACCGGCCGCCGGGCCATCCCCGGTACCGGCCAGCGCAGCTGCGCGGCGACGATGTCAACGGTCACGGCGGCCCCCCACAGGGCGGCCCGGGCGCCGCCACTGACGGCCGCGCCGACGGACCAGATCACCGCCGAGGCCGCGCACCACAGCACCGACCGGCGGTAAAGCTGCCGCAGGGGGTGTCCGCGCAGCGCAGGCATCAGGATGAGCGGCCGGCCGCACAGCAGGATCACGTACGGCAGCACGAACGCCCACCCGCGGCCGACGAACGCGTACGGCAGCGACGTCGACATGACCAGCAGCCCGAAGGCACTGGCCAGTACGATCCACTGGATCTTGCGGCGGCGGGGGTCGAACCAGCTGGTGATGTGCGCGGTCGTGATCCACAACCAGATCAGCGGCAGCGCCAGCACCAGCAGGTAGGTCATCGCCCGCCACCGGACGACAAGGTCTTCGCTGACGATGTCCCGCGCGACCCGGCTGACCACCCCGGCCAGGGCGAACACCAACGCCAGGTCGATGAACAGTTCCAGGAAGTTGGCCTGCCGCACGTCCTCGCGACGTTGCAACAGGTCCTGAACCTGTCCACCGCCTTCCCGATGCCCCATACCGCTCATCCTCGCCCGCACAACCCCGGCTGACCGTGGGTTGGACGTCGTATACCCGGAGGGAAGGCACCCCACCGGTGACCGCCAACGGCAGCAGGCTGGGTTATCGCGTCGGGGTGTGCGGTAGAACTGCGGAGTGAGCCGAACTCGGCTGGAGGAATTCAGCGATGCGGTCTTCGCGGTCGCGATGACGCTACTCGCGCTGAACCTGGCGGTGGCCGGCCCGGGTCATGGCCCGCTCCTGCACCAAGTCGCGGACCACTGGCCTTCATTTGTCGCCTACCTGATCAGCTTCTTCACGATCGGGCTCATCTGGGTCAACCATCACGCCCTCATCGGGAACGTCGCCGTCGACCGGACCCTGGCCCTGCTCAACCTCGTCCTGCTGCTGTTCGTCGTCCTCATCCCGGTAGACTCGTCGTCCTCATCCCGGTAGACACGGCGACGGTGGCCAAGTACCTCGCGCTGGGCGGGCAGGCCGCCCGGGTGGCGGTGGTTCTGTATGCGGCTGCCTTCCTGGGGATGGACGTCAGCTTCGCCGGGATCTTCGAGTGGACCTTGCGTCCGGGGCGGCTCCCGCAGCCGGTGCCGAAGCGGGCCCGTTGGCAGGCGCGGCTGCGGTTCGGGGCAGCCTCGGTTCTGTATCTGGCCGCGGTCAGACGCTGCACGTCACCGAGGGCGTCGGCCTGATCCAGTCGCGTGGCGGCGAGGTCGTCGAGATCCGGCCCGGTACACCATCCACACCCCGCCCGGCGAGTGGCACTGGCACGGCGCCGGCCCCGACGACTTCATGACCCACCTGGCGATGTGGGTGTCCCCGGCGCCCGGCTCCGGGCCGGAGACGGAGTGGGGAGACCACGTCGCGGGTTAGCCTCACCCGCCCGAGGACGGTGCGGTGCCCGGGTCGGAAAGTCGGCGCCGGTACCGCACACCGGGACGTCCGTCGAGGACGATGTCCCCGACCGGGGTGAACCCGGTGCGTCCCAGCACCGCCATGGACGCCGGGTTGTCCCGGGTGGTGACCGCGGTGAGCGCGGAGAGCCCGTACGCCGTGGCGGCCAGCCGGCACACCTCCTCGACCGCCGCCGTCGCCACGCCGCGACCGGTGGCGCGCTCGCCGATCCGGTAGCCCAGCTCCGCCGTGCCGTCCTCGACGTCCACGAGGTTGACCCGGCCGATCAGGGCTCCCCGGTCGTCCAGGACGACGTGGAAGTGGATCGAGCCGGCGTCCTGCTCGGCCAGCAGGGCGCGGTGCCGGGCGGCGAACTCGGCGAAGTAGTCGTCCCCCCCGATCCGGCACCGACCGGGCGAACCACTCCCGGTTCGCCCGCTCGAAGGCCAGGAGAACCGGCGCGTGGTCGGCCCGCAGCCGCTCCAACCTGATCACGCGGACAGCGTACGTACCGACGACCACCGGGCCGGCGACGGAGCCGCCGGACACACTACCGTCGCCGGGATGACGCGACTGTTCGGCCAGCCCGGGTACGCGCGCTTCTGGGCGGCCGACACGGTCTCCACGTTCGGGACGTACCTGACCACGGTGGCCCTGCCGATCATCGCCATCGTCGCGCTCGACGCGACCGACGCCGAGGTGGGGCTCGTCAACGGCGCCCGCTGGACGCCGTACCTGCTGTTCGGGCTGCTGGCCGGGGTGGTGGCCGACCGGTACCGGCGCCGGCCGATCCTGGTGGCCGCCGACGTCGCCCGCGCGGTGCTGCTGACCCTGATCGCGACGCTCGCGCTGCTCGGGGCGTTGAGCGTGCCCGCGCTGATGGTCCTCGTCGCCGCGTTCGGCGCGCTGTCGCTGCTCTACGAGGCCGCCCACCAGTCCTACCTGCCCCGACTCGTGCCCACCGCGGCGCTCACCAGGGCGAACGCCCGGATGGAACAGAGCGCGTCGCTGGCGCAGACCACCGGCCCGTTGTTCGGCGGGTCGCTGGTGGCGGCGGTGGGCGCGCCCGTGGCCATACTGGTCGACGCGGTGTCGTACCTGCTCTCCGGCCTGCTGCTGGCGACGATCCGGGGGGATGAGCCGGCCCCGCACCCGGGTCGCCGCCACCTCGGCCACGAACTGCGCGAAGGGCTCGCCTGGGTGTACCGGCACCCGGTGCTGGCGCCGTACGCCCTCACCCTGCACGCGCGCTTCCTCTTCGCCAGCCTGGCGTCGACCGTCCTCACGCTCTTCGTCGTACGCGGCCTGGAGCCCGGACTGCCCGCGGACCGGGCGGCGTTCGGCCTCGGCGTGGTGCTGGCCGTCGGCGGCGTCGGGGCGGTGGCCGGCAACTCGCTGTCCGACCTCGCGGGCCGGTGGGGCGCCGGCCGCGCCATCATGCTGGAGCGGGTGGTCGAGCCGCTGGGCTGGAGTCTGGTGGCCCTCGCCGCGGCGGGGACCGCAGGCTGGGTGATGGTGGGCGCTGCCCAGTTCGTCATCTGGTTCGCCCTGGGGATCAGCGGGCCCAACGAGATGGGCTACCGGCAGGCGGTCACGCCCGACCGGTTGCAGGGCCGGATGAACGCCACCATCCGCTCGCTCAACTGGGGCATGCTGACCGTCGGCGCGCCGGTCGGCGGGCTGCTCGCCCAGCACCTCGGCTACCGGCCGGCGATCTGGGTCGGCGTGGCCGGCATGGCGGTCGCGGCCGCCGTCGCCGCGTTCTCCCCGCTGCGTACGGCCCGGCACCCCGGGCCGGCGCCGGAGCCGGCGCCGAGCCCGGTGGCCGTGGACTGACCACCCGCGTGCCCCACGGTCGGGCCCGCTTCCCGGGCGGTCCGGCGGGTCAGGGCGTGGTGGGTTCGCACTCCGCCGTGTACGTGTCGAAGGCGACGGTGATCGTGCCGTCGGCGTTGACGGTGGTGTGGTTCGTGATCCGGATCGACGCGTCGTTGCCCGGCCCGGGCCCCACGATCCGGAACACCAGTTGCTGGGTGGAGGTGATCGGCAGCGACCCAAATCCCTGGTCGTAGACGAAGAGGTTGACCCGGGTGCTGGCGTACCGGTCCCCGGTCGTCGCACCGATGCCGTGCACGTTCGACTGGGTCTCGACGATGTGCACGTGGAACCCGCCGGTCTCGTCGACGGTCACGTGGTACACCTCGGAGATCGTGCCGTCGAAGTCGACGACCTCGCCGAGGCCGCCGTTGGCGCAGGGCAGGACGACGGAGAGGTCCAGCGGGGCCCGGAGGATCCGGGTCGTCGTCTCCGCGGCGTACGCCGGCGCCGGCCCGGCCACGAGGACCAGCGACGGCGCGAGCAGCGCCACCGCCGAGGCGAGCCGGGCCCTACCGGTGGACCTGATCTTGTGCATGGCGATCGTCCTTCCCCGCGGACGCCCCGGTCACGACCGACCGGAATCACTCCGGAATCTGCTCGCGGTGGGTGAGGGTGTCAATGCCGTGCGCCTGTCGCGGCGGGCCGACGGGGGCCGGCGGGCCCACCCGCGGGCCGCTCCGGTCGACGGTGACCTTGCCCACCCCCGCCGCGAAGCACGCGTAGGGGCAGGTCATCCGGCGTTTACCCGGCGGTTAAGGTGGTGGGGCGAAGTCGCTCCCCCGACCGGGTGCGGCTTCGTAGTGCTTCACGGGATCCGTGGAGCCCAGCCGTTCCGACGTTCTCCGGGCCAACCGCTCCGGGACGGCTGCACCCCCACGCCTGACCGGCACGTCCGGCGGGCCAACCCGGAACGGAGTAAGCCACGCCATGAGCGTGACTACGCAGGATCTTGCTGTCCCGGCCGAGCCGGCGGAACCCGCCGAGCGCGGCCGTCTCGACCGCTTCTTCGAGATCACCCGGCGGGGCTCGACCGTCAAGCGCGAGGTGCTCGCCGGGCTGACCACCTTCGCGACGATGGCCTACATCGTCGTGCTCAACCCCCTCATCATCGGCACCGCGCCGGACGCCGACGGCAAGCTGCTCGGCATCGCGCCGGTCGCCGGGGTCACCGCCCTCGTCGCGGCGGTGATGACCATCCTGATGGGCGTCGTCGGCCGGGTGCCGTTCGCGGTGGCGACCGGCCTGGGCCTCAACGCCTTCGTCGCGTACGCCGTCGCCTCGCAGATGACCTGGGCCGAGGCGATGGGCCTGGTCGTCATCGAGGGTCTGATCATCACGGTGCTGGTGCTGACCGGCTTCCGGAAGGCCGTGTTCCGGGCCATCCCCGGCGAGCTGAAGGCGGCCATCGCCGCCGGCATCGGCCTGTTCATCGCGCTGATCGGCTTCGTCGACGGCGGTCTCGTCCGCCGGATGCCGGACGCCGCCGGCACGACGGTGCCGGTGCAGCTCGGCGGCGACGGCACGCTGCGCGGCTGGACCACCGTGGTCTTCCTGGTCGGCCTGCTGGTCACCGGCATCCTGGTCGCCCGCAAGGTGAAGGCCGGCATCCTGATCGGCATCGTGGCGACCACGGTCGTCGCCGTGATCGTCAACGCGCTCACCAAGCCGGGCCCGGCGTTCGTCGACGGCAAGCCGAACCCGACCGGATGGCAGCTCAACGTGCCGACCCTGCCCGACCCGCTGATCAAGGCGCCCGACCTGCACCTGCTCGGCAACGTGTCGTTCACGGCGTTCGCGCACGTCGGCGTGATGACCGCCGTGCTGCTGGTCTTCACCCTCGTCCTCGCCGACTTCTTCGACGTGATGGGCACGACGGTGGGCCTGGCGAAGCAGGCCGGCCTGGCCACCGCCGACGGCACCGACATGCCGCGGCTGGGCAAGGTGCTCTTCGTCGACGGTGTCGCCGCGGTCGCCGGCGGCGCGGGCAGCGCCTCCTCGGCCACCACGTACGTGGAGTCGTCCTCGGGCATCGCGGACGGCGGCCGTACCGGTCTGACCAGCGTGGTCACCGGTCTGCTGTTCCTCGGCGCGCTGCTGCTCACCCCGCTGGTGTCGCTGGTGCCCAGCGAGGCCGCCGGTCCGGCGCTGGTCGTCGTCGGCGCGCTGATGATCCGTCAGGTCAAGGACATCGACTTCACGGACGTCGGGGTGGCGGTCCCGGCATTCCTGACCATGACGCTGATGCCGTTCACCTACTCGATCACCAACGGCATCGGCGCCGGCTTCGTCAGCTGGGTGGCGATCCGGGTGGCGCAGGGCAAGGCCCGGCAGATCCACCCGCTGATGTGGGCGGTCGCGGTCGCGTTCGTGTTCTATTTCGGCATCAACCTGGTCAAGGCCGTCACCGGCGTCAGCTGACCGGCACCGACGCGCCCCCGCCGCCTCCGGCCCGAGGCAGCGGGGGCGCGCCGTGTCCGGCCCCCGGCGGAATGGTCCCAGGACGCGGCACACCGTTACGGCATCGTCCCCTCGCGCCGCTGCCGCGGCTACACCACCGAGGGCCCTGGTGGTCTTCGCCCTCGCCGCCCCGGACCTCGTCGTCGGAGAGGATGACATTCTGACCCTCCAGCGCCGATGAGTTCGCCGCGTCGTCGGCGTTACATCGGGTGCGCCCCGTCGACGGCGGTGGTCGCGCGACGGGTCGACGAACGACGGAGGAGTCAGGGTGAGTTACGCGGACGTCAACGGGGTGCGTCTCTGGTACGAGGTCCACGGCACCGGCCGCCCGCTGGTGCTGCTGCACGGCGGGTACGGCGCGGTGGAGATGTTCGCCCCGATCCTCCCCGCCCTCGCCGAGCGCCGGCAGGTCATCCTGGTCGACCTTCAGGGCCACGGGCGGACCGCCGACGTGGACCGGCCGCTGCGCTTCGAGTCGATGGCCGACGACATCGCGGCGCTGATCCGGCACCTCGACCTGCCCGAGACGGACCTGCTCGGCTACTCCCTCGGCGGCGGGGTGGCGCTGCGGACCGCGATCCAGCACCCCGGCCTCGTCCGCCGGCTGGCCCTGGTCTCGGTGCCCTGCAGGCGGCAGGGCTGGTATCCGGAGGTGCTGGCCGCGATGGCGGCGCAGGACGAGCGGGTCGCCGAGCAGATGCGCGGCACCCCGCCGCACGAGCTGTACTCCCGTGTCGCCCCGCGTCCGGAGGACTGGCCGAACCTCTGGGTCAAGACCGGTGACCTGCTCCGCCAGGACTACGACTGGTCGGCCGAGGTGGCGGCGCTCGCCATGCCGGTGCTGCTGGTCTTCGCCGACGCCGACTCGATCCCGGTCACCCACATGGCGGAGTTCTTCGGGCTGCTCGGCGGTGGTCACCGGGACGCCGGCTGGGATGGCTCGGACCGGCCCGCCGCCCGGCTGGCCGTGCTGCCCGGCCTGACCCACTACGACATCGTCACCGCACCGGCGCTGCCCGCCGCCGTGCTGCCCTTCCTCACCCACGAGGTCCGGGCGACGAGCTGACCCCCCGCCTGCCCGCGCCCGATGCCGCCACCCCCCGCCGGGGATCTCAGCCGAGGCGCGCCGCGAGCCAGGGCAGCAGCGCGTCGCCCTGCGCCCGCTGGAACGCCCGGACCGTCGGGATGCCGGGCGGCGGCGGCTGCCGGGCGCTGTCGAGGAAGAAGCCGGCGAGGCCGGCCAGCACCCCGGTCAGCGCGGCCGGATCCACCCCGACGGTGAGCGGCAGGTCGCGCAGCAGCGCCTCGGTGTCGTGGCCGCCGTACAGCCGGACGTTGACCAGCAGGAGCAGGGTGTCCAACCAGGACGGCCCCCGGCAGGCCCACGGCCAGTCCACCACGCTGACCGCGCCGTCCGGCCCGACCAGCAGGTTGTCGGCGCGGACGTCCAGATGGCACAGCGTGTCGCCGGCCAGCGCGGCGAGCCCCCGGTCCGCCGCCGCGCACAGCTCGGACAGGTGCGCGTGGGCCCACGGCGGCAGGTCGGCCGGCGGGTCCGCCGCGATCCGCCGCCAGCCGGCGAAGTCGTACCCGAGCTGCTCGGCCGCGGTGGGCACCGCCGTGACCGGCGTCGGGGTCAGCGCGGCGGCCATGGTCGCCAGCGTGGTGAGCACGGTCGCCAGTTCGGTGGCGAGCCAGGGCGTCGCCGGGTGCCGGCCCTCGACGTCGGTGAAGACCAGGGCCACCCACTCGCCGTCGTCGTGGCCGCCGAGCAGCCGGGGCGTCGGCGCGTACGGCGGGAGCGCGGCGGCGATCCGCGCCTCCGCGCGGTGCAGGTGCGGGCTGCGGTCGTTCTGCGCGGGGCTGACCGCCTTGACGAAGGCCCGCCGGCCGCCGGTGGTGCGGACCCGGTCGGCGGTGCCGGGGGAGTACCCGCCCGGCTGGGACACCGCCTCGACGACCCGGTCGCCGAGGATCTCCTCGACCGTGGCCCGGACGTCGGCCGGCAGGTCGGCCCAGCCGATCCGGGTCTTCGTCGCGCTCGTCATCCCTCCACGGTCGGTCCGACCGGGCCGCCGGGGCAAGCCCATTACCGGCTCGGCGCCCTCGGCGAGCGGATCTTCGACCGGCGAGGTCGCCCTGCTCCACTACGCCGTGGACGGGCTGCTGCTGGACCTGCTCACCACCTCGGTCGACGCCGGCTTCGACCCCGACCAGGTGGTTTCCGCCCTGGTGTCCCGCCTGGTCGGCGCGGCGGCGGGCTGACAACTCGCCCAGGTATGTCCACCGGCGCAACGGGAAACCGGCCCGAGACGCACCTGGGGAGGAGCGACGGATGACGGATGCCGCCGGACTGACGATCGGCTTGCTCGGCTCGTACGGTGGCCGCAACCTCGGCGACGAGGCGATCCTCAGCGGACTCCTGGCCGACCTGCGGCAGCAGGAGCCGGACGCCCGGATCATCGTCTTCTCCCGCGACCCGGCGCACACCGCCCTGGCCCACCCGCACGTGGAGGCGGTGCCCTGGGAGGGCGTCAGCCGCGCCGACTCGTCGGTGACCCTGTCCGAGCTGGACCTGCTCATCCTGGGCGGCGGCGGCATCCTCTACGACCGGGAGGCCCGGCGCTACCTGCGGGTGGTCCGGGTCGCCCAGGAGCGCGGCCTGCCCCTGCTCACGTACGCGGTGGGGGTGGGGCCGCTCAGCGACGGGGTCGACACCACCATGGTCCGGGAGACCCTGGCCGGGGCGACCGAGGTGACCGTGCGGGACCAGGAGTCCCGGATGGTGCTCGAGGAGGCCGGCCTGGTGAACCCGATCACCGTCACCGCCGACCCGGCGTTCCTGCTCGAACCGGAGGACTTCCCGGCGAGCTGGCTCCGCGACGAGGGGGTCCCGGCGGGCAAGCGGCTCGTCGGGTTGAGCGTCCGCGAGCCGGGCCGGGCCGCGGAACGCCTCGACGTGGACGGCTACCACCGGCTGCTCGCCCAGATCAGCGACTTCCTGGTGCACCGGATCGACGCGTACGTGCTGTTCGTGCCGATGGAACGCGACGACATCCGGCACTCGCACGGCGTGATGTCGCACATGGTGGCCGCCGAGCGGGGCCGAGTCCTGCACGGCGACTACTCGCCCCGGCAGGTGCTCGGGCTGATGCGGCACTTCGACCTCGCGGTCGGCATGCGGCTGCACTTCCTGATCTTCGCGGCCATGGTGGGTACGCCGTTCCTGCCGCTGCCGTACGCCGGAAAGGTCTTCGACCTGGCCCAGCGGCTCGGGGTGCCGGCGCTGCGCGGCGTCGAACGGGAGGTGGAGGGCCCGCTGCTGGCCGAGGTGGACCGGCTGTGGGACGAGCGGGAGATCCGGGCGGAGGAGACGGCGCGGCGGGTGGCCGAGGTGTGCGAGCAGGCCCGCGGCACCTCCCAGGTCACCCGTGGGGTGCTGGAGAGCATCCGCTCCCGGCGCCTGACCCGGGTCAAGGCGGCCTGAACCGGCCCGGTGCCCCACCGGCCGGTCAGACCGCCGGCCCCCGCCAGGTGTAGATCCACGGCCGGCCCGCCCGGTCGTCCGACTCCAGCTCGTAGATCTGCGCCTCGGCCAGCCCTTCCGGGCCGAGGTGGTGGTGGGTCAGCGGCGGGCGGCCGTTGTCGTCCAGCTCGACGGTGATGGTCTCGCCGTCGGCCGTGCCGCCCACCAGGGGGATCTGCACCGTGGATGCCATGGGCCCATCCTGCCCGGACCCCGGTGACCCGCAGCGGATAGCGGGGCAGCGGGCCGGCCGCCGCCGGGACTCGCCCGGCACGCCGGGCACGCCGACATCCTCCGCGAGCTGACCGACGGCGAGACCGGGGCGCTCTGAGCGGCTGCCGGCCTACTGGCAGGGCAGCAGGCCGGGCGGGTACTCCATCCCGTCGTGGGTGCAGGCGGCGGCGGCGACCCGGGCGGCATACCCGGCCGCGTCGGGCAGGGCGGCGCCGCGCAGCCGGGCGGCGATCAGGCCCGCGGCGAAGGCGTCGCCCGCGCCGTTGCTGTCGACCACCGGGCCGGGCGGAACCGTCGCGGGCACCGGTACCGGCGGACCGTCCGCCGGGTGCAGGGTCGCGCCGGCCTCCCCGCCGGTCACCAGCACGGCCCGGGGCGCCAGCTCGACCGCGAGCTTCCCGGCGCGGTCACCGAGGCGGACGCCGCTGACGAAGACCAGGTCCGCCGCGTCGGCGAAGGGGCGGTGGTACGGGTTGTCCCCGTCCCAGTCGTGCAGGTCGGTGGAGAGCCGTACGCCGTCGGCGAGCCCGGCGCGCAGGACCGGCAGCGCGTCGCGTGCCCAATCCATGATCGACACATGCACGTGGGCCGCGTCCCGGACCAGCGGGGTGAGCGCGTCCGGCGGGAACGGCGGCGGCCCCTGCCAGGGCCGCGGATCGTAGAGGGACATCCGCCGGCCGCCCGCGTCGACCAGGTTGACCGAGCGGCGGGTGCCGGCCGGGGCGTCGGCGAGCACGGCGTGCACCGAGGTGCGGGCCAGCGCCGCCCGGACCACGTCCCCGGCCGGGTCGGCACCCAGCACGTCCACCAGGGCCACCCGCAGGCCAAGCGCGTGCGCGGCGAGCGCCACCCCGGCGCCGGTGTTGCCGATCCGCAGCTCGATGGGGGGCACGGTCAGCGAGTCGGCGGCCGGCAGCGGGAGCGCGGGCACCCGGGCCCGCACATCGACCCCCAGACCGCCGATCACGAGCAGATCGAACATGGCGCCGACAGTAGCCGCCCGGGGCCGCCTATCCTTGCCCCGGGCGTCGACGAGGGGGAGTGCGTGCTGGTCATCCACGGGGTGTGGCTGTCCGGCGTCGGGCTCGCCGTCTGGGCCGAGGACACCACGCTGCCGGCGCGGGCGCCGCGCCGGCCCGGCCGGGCACCGCGCGAGCGGCCGCACCCGTTCGCCGCCGGCCACGCCACGCTGGCCGGGGTGCTCGGCGACCTCCCGGCCCGGGCCACCACCGTCCTGCTCACCCTGCCCACCCGGGCCGGCTCGCCGCTCGACTCGCCGGAGCTGGTCCGGACCGCCGTCGGGGAACCGGTCCGCGGGGCCGTCACCCTCGCCGGCTGGCGGGTCCCCACCCTGACGTACGCCCCGGACGCCGCGTTCGCCCTGCTGCGGGAACTGGACCTCGGCGCCGCCGTGCCGGGGGCGGACCTGCGCCACCTGGCCGAGCTGGCCGACTTCGCCGCCGACCTGGTCACCCGCGGCCGGGTGCTGCCCGACGTCGCGGCCTCGGCCACCGCGGACCCGCCGGCCCGGTCCGGTCCGGGAAACGACGCCGACGCGGTGACCGCCCGGGCCGTCTGGCGACCCCTGCTGACCGGCACGGATGCCGGCTGGGCCCGGTCGCTGGCCCTCGCGCTGCCCCCGGCCGCCCGCGCCGCCGCCGCGCCGCCCATCCCGGCCGAGCCGGGCGCACCGGTCGATCCGGGTCCACGTGCCGCGTCGCCCGCTCCGGCCGAGCCTTCTGTGCCGGTCGGGCCCGGTGGGCCGGTCGGGCCCGGTGGGCCGGCGGAGCCCGGGGCGCTCGTCGCCGACGCGCTGGACGCGCTGGCCGACGCCGCGGCCCGGGCCGCCCTCGCGGGAACCGTGCTCACCCGGGGCCTCCGGCCGGGCGGGCCGGTGCCGGCCTGGCTGGCGGCGCTCACCGGCGAGCGCCGCGAGTTCACCGTCGACCCGGCCGGGCTGGACACCCTCCGCGCCGAGCTGGACGCCTGGCAGCGCGACGCCGCCGGCGGCCCGGTCCGGGCCAGCTTCCGCCTGGTCGAGCCGGAC
Source organism: Micromonospora sp. GCM10011541 (assembly GCF_042650725.1). Taxonomy (NCBI): domain Bacteria; kingdom Bacillati; phylum Actinomycetota; class Actinomycetes; order Micromonosporales; family Micromonosporaceae; genus Micromonospora; species Micromonospora sp. GCM10011541. The sequence goes on along the minus strand of NZ_JBHSBP010000010.1, from coordinate 392,350 downwards.
CCCGACGAGGTCACCGAGCCGCTGCTGGTGGTGCCGGCCGACCCCGCTGCCGTGGTGGCCGAGGAGGGCCGGTGGCGGGTGCAGTTCGGTCTGCAACCGGCCGACGAGCCGGGGCTGCTGGTCGAGGCGGGCCACGTGTGGCGCTCGCCGGGCAACCTGCCGGCGCTCGGCGCCGTGGACGACCCGCAGGAGACCCTGCTCGCCGAGCTGGGTCGGGCCAGCCGGCTCTGGCCGGAGCTGGACGACGCGCTGCGGACCGCCACGCCGGAGGGGATGGAGCTGGACGCGGAGGGGGCGCACCGCTTCCTGCGGGAGGGTGCCCCGGTGCTGCACGCGGCCGGCTTCGGGGTGCTGCTGCCGTCCTGGTGGCGGCGGCCGTCGACGCGGCTGGGCGCCCGCCTGCGGGCCCGGAGCCGGACCGCCCCGGGCACGGTCGCCGCCGCCTCCGCCGGGCTGGGGCTGGACGCGCTGGTCGACTACCGGTGGGAGGTCGCCCTCGGCGACCAGCCGCTGACGGCCGAGGAGCTGGCCGCCCTGGCCGAGCTGAAGTCCCCACTGGTCCGGCTGCGCGGGCGCTGGGTGGAGCTGGACCCGAAGCGACTCGCCGCCGGCCTCAAGCTGCTCCGCTCGGCCGGCGAGCTGACCGTCGCCGACCTGCTCCGGCTGGGCCTCGCCGAGACCGACCGGCCGGACGAGCTGCCGGTGCTGGAGGTCAGCGCCGACGGCGCGCTCGGCGAGCTGCTCGCCGGGGCGGCGGAGCGGCGGCTCACCCCGGCCGACCCCCCGCCCGGCTTCCACGGCACGCTGCGGCCGTACCAGCGGCGGGGACTGGCCTGGCTGGCCTTCCTCCAGTCGCTCGGGCTGGGCGGGATCCTCGCCGACGACATGGGGCTGGGCAAGACGGTGCAGCTGCTCGCCCTGCTGGCCGGGGACCCGCCGGAGGCCGGGCCGACCCTGCTCGTCTGTCCGATGTCGCTGGTCGGCAACTGGCAGCGGGAGGCGGCCCGGTTCACTCCCGGGTTGCGCGTACACGTGCATCACGGGGCCGAGCGGGCGCGCGGGGCGGAGTTCCGGACGGCCGTGCACGACGCGGACCTGGTGCTCACCACCTACTCCGTGGCCGCGCGGGACGCGTTCGCGCTGGCCGGCATCGACTGGCACCGGGTGGTGGTGGACGAGGCGCAGGCGATCAAGAACGCCTCGACCCGGCAGGCCGAGGCCGTCCGGTCGCTGCCCGCGCGGCACCGGGTCGCGGTCACCGGTACGCCGGTGGAGAACCGGCTGGCCGACCTCTGGTCGATCATGCAGTTCGCGAACCCCGGACTGCTCGGCCCGGCCGCCACCTTCCGGAAGAAGTTCGCCGAGCCGATCGAGCGGCACGGCGACGACGAGGTGGCCGGGCGGCTGCGCCGGATCACCGGCCCGTTCGTGCTGCGCCGGCTCAAGACCGACTCGTCGATCATCTCCGACCTGCCGGAGAAGCTGGAGATGGAGGTGCTCTGCAACCTCACCGCCGAGCAGGCCGCGCTCTACCGCGCGGTGGTCGACGACATGATGGCGAAGATCGAGTCCAGCGACGGGATGGAGCGCCGGGGGCTGGTGTTGGCCACCATGACCCGGCTCAAGCAGGTCTGTAACCACCCGGCGCAGCTGCTGCGCGACGGCTCGCCGCTGCCCGGCCGCTCCGGCAAGCTGGAGCGGCTGGAGGAGATCGTCGACGAGGTCCTCGCGGCGGGGGAGAAGGCCCTGCTCTTCACCCAGTACGCCGAGTTCGGCGGCATGCTGCGCGGGCACCTGTCGGCCCGGGCCGGCCGGGAGGTGCTCTTCCTGCACGGCGGCGTCGGCAAGGCCGACCGGGACGCGATGGTCACCCGGTTCCAGTCGTCCGACGGACCGCCGCTGTTCGTCCTGTCGCTCAAGGCCGGCGGCACCGGGCTCACCCTCACCGCGGCGAACCACGTGGTGCACGTCGACCGCTGGTGGAACCCGGCCGTCGAGGACCAGGCCACCGACCGGGCGTTCCGGATCGGCCAGCGCCGCCGCGTACAGGTCCGCAAGTTCGTCTCGGCGGGCACCGTGGAGGAGAAGGTGGCCGCCATGATCGCCGACAAGCGGAGCCTGGCGGGACGGGTGGTGGGCAGCGGCGAGCAGTGGGTCACCGAGCTCTCCACCGGGGCGCTGCGCGAGCTTTTCGCCCTCGAGTCCGGGGCGGTGGTGGAGTGACCACTCCGGAGGGGAACGCGGGCGGGCGGTTCGCCGAGTTCGGGCCGCCGCGCCGGGTGGAGGGTGGGCTGCGGGCGCGCAGCACCCGGGGCGCGATCGGACAGTCCTGGTGGTCCCGGCGGTTCCTGGAGGTGCTGGAGTCGTTCGCCCTCGGCACCCGGCTCACCCGTGGGCGGGCGTACGCGCGCCGCGGTCAGGTGCTCCGGCTGGACATCGCCCCGGGGCTGGTCACCGCCGCCGTGCAGGGCTCCCGGCCCGACCCGTACCCGGTGCGGATCGAGCTGGCGGCCCACCCGGCCGAGGTGTGGGCCCGCATCGAGGCGGAACTGGCCGGGCAGGCGTTCTTCAGCGCCCGGCTGCTCGCCGGCGACCTCCCGGCCGAGCTGGAGGAGCTGTTCGCCGCGGCGGGCGCGCCACTCTTCCCGTCCACCGTGGACGAGCTGACCCAACGCTGCGGCTGCCCCGACTTCGCGGTGCCGTGCAAGCATCTCGCGGCCACCTTCTATCTGCTCGCCGAGGCGTTCGACGCCGACCCGTTCCAACTGCTGCACTGGCGGGGCCGCAGCCGCGAAGAGCTGCTCGACCGGCTGCGTACGCTGCGCGCCGCCGCCGGCGCGACCGCCACCTCGGAGCCGGTGGCCGGTGGGGCCGACGTGGCCATGGCGCGGTCCGGTCCGGCTCGCGGCGACGGGCCGGCGACGGGCGGGTCCACCCCGACGGCCGGCTCCGCGCCGACCCGGCGGCCGACGGCGGCCGGAGCGGCCCGGGTGCTCGGCGCCCTGCCCACGGCGTCGCCGGCCGATCCGGTCGACCGGTTCTGGGTGGCGCCGGTGCCGGTGCCCGACCGGCCACCGACCCTCGTGACCGCCCCCGACCTGCTGCTGCGCCAGCTCGGCCCGCCCGGGCCGGCCATCGGCGGCCCGGGGCTGGTCGAACGGCTGCGCCGGGCCTACCGGGATCTCGGCCGGCCCCGGTCGGACCGGGCCACCACCGCCGCCCCGGCGGCGGCGACGCCCGAGCGGTCGCGGTCGGCGCGGTCAAAGCCAACGCCGTCGGAACCGCCACATGAGGCCGGCGTTCGCCAACAGCACCACGGCGCAGATCGCGCCGGCCAGCCGCCCGGCCAGCACGGTCATCGCCGGCAGTGAGGCCCACAGCACGATCGTCAACAGCATGAGGTACCGGCCCCGGCGGGCGCGCGCCCGGTGGTCGAGCCGGGCGAAGAACTGCGGATCGCTCTCCCGCAGCTGGCGGGTGATCTGCTCGAACCTGCGCTGATCCTCTTTGCTGAGCATGGCGGTGCCTTCCCCTCACGGCTTCAGCGGTTCGGCGGCATACCCGCAACGGAGGCGGGTCACGCGCCGCTCCAGCTGCTACTTTCGGCCGCGGCGGGGAGGCGTCGACGGTGGCTCGGCGCGGGTGGGCAGCTTCCGCTCGGACCGCCTCAGCGTGGGCTTATCCGCGCCTTAAGTTTGTCTGTGCGGTTGAACGACGCGGACAGCGTCACCGCGGGCCAAAACGTTACGTCCCGCCGTTCCGGGGCGATGTCGGCCCTGCTGGGAAGCGCCCCGCCCGGACGGTGCCGGACCGACCGCCCGCGCGGGGCCATGAGCACCGTCTTAAGTGCCCTCCCGAGTGCCGTCCGGCCGCCTTGAGCGCCGGGGGGCGCGTGGCTACTTTCCCGTAGCAACTCCTCCGGCAGCAGTCGCCGCCCCTGATGTCCTCCCCGGTCACAGGCGTGCCGGCGCTCGAAGAAAACGGGATTGGTACATGGCCGACCAGAATGTGCCACCACGTCGACCCCGGGACGACCGCGGGTGGGACGGGCGACAGCACCCCTTGGACGGGTACCGCGACCTGGACCACGCGGGCAGGTACGGCCCGGCCGCCGGCTACGGCGGTCCCGCCGGGTACCCGGGGGCCGTCACGACCCTGCCCGCCCACGGCTCGCAGTGGGTCGGCCCGGACGGCTTCGGCCGTCAGGGTCACGCCCCGGCGCCCGGCGGGGGACTGCCCAACCTGGACGATGACGACGAGCCGGGTCGCCGCACCGGCCGGCGGCGCGCCCTCGCCGCGCTCGGCGGTGCGGCGGTGGTCGCCGGCGGGGCCGCCCTCGCCATGAACCCCCAGGTGCGCGGGCTCTTCCGCGACGACCCGGTGGCCGGCGACGCTACCGGCACCGTGGTCACCGACGGCACCGCCGCCCGGCCCAGCGGGCAGCAGCCGAGCACGGTGCGCACCTACACCGAGCAGAACGAGAGCTACATGGGTTCCCGGGCCGGGGCGGCGCTCAAGCGCAACTCCCCGACCGGCGGCCGGCTCTTCGACGGCCCGGCGGCCGCCGCCGCGGCGACCCCGGTGACCGTGAAGACGGTGCTCGCCACGGACCCGGTCCGGCACCTGGCCAGCCGGGCCACCTTCGGCGCCACCGGGAAGGTGCTGGCCGACATCAAACGGCTCGGCATCGACGGCTGGCTGCGCCGGCAGCTCGACCCGGAGAAGATCGCCCCGACGAAGGCCGAGCTGAAGCTCGCCGAGCTGCCCACCCTGAAGCTGACCCCGCAGCAGCTGCGCGACCAGCGGGACCAGCTCAACGAGCGGGGCGCCCAGCCCGAGCGGGAGATGATCGACGCCACCATCGCCCGGCAGATCTGGTCCGACCGGCAGCTCTACGAGGTGATGGTCGACTTCTGGAACGACTTCCTGCACGTCGCCGCCGAGTTCGACGGCGGGGAGGTCTACCGCAACTCGTTCGACCGGGACGTCGTCCGGGCGCACGCCCTGGGCAGCTACCCGGAGATGCTGATCGCCGCGAACCGGCACCCGGCGCTGCTGCTCTACCTGAACCAGGTCGACTCCCGCAAGGACGCGGTCAACGAGAACCTGGCCCGGGAGAACCTGGAGCTGTACTCGGTCGGGGTCGACGGCGGGTACACCGAGAAGGACGTCCGGCAGGCCGCGATGCTGCAGACCGGCCGGGGCGTCGCCGACGGGAAGTACGTCTTCCACCCGGAGCGGCACTACGTCGGCAAGGTGAAGATCCTCGGCTTCAGCCACCCGAACAGCTCCAACGACCCGAAGGTCGCCGACCGGGTGATCGACCAGTACCTCACCTACCTCGCGCTGCACCCGTCGACCGCCCGGTACGTGGCCCGCAGCCTGGCCACCCGGTTCGTCTCGGACACCCCGTCGAAGTCCCTGGTGGACCGCCTGGCCAAGACGTACGCGGCGAACAAGGGCCTGATCAAGCCGGTGCTGATGACGCTGTTCAGCTCGTCGGAGTTCTGGGCCGCGGTGGGTCAGAAGGTGCGCCGGCCGATGGAGTACCTGGTCGCCACCTACCGCACCCTCGGCGTCCGGCCGGAGGCGTCGCCGGGCTTCCAGGGCGACAACCGGCGCACCCCGTACGCGCAGGGCCTGCGGCAGATCCAGGACAAGATGCGCGAGCTGGGCCAGTACCCGATGGGCAAGCCCACCCCGGACGGCTACGCGGACGTCTACGTCGCCTGGACCTCGGCGGGCACCATGGTCGACGGCTGGAACGAGGCCGGCGAGCTGCTCGGCGGCCGGCGCAAGCAGTTCACGTACCCGGCGCCGGAGAAGCTGGTGGCCCGCCCGCCGGCCACCGCCGGGGCGTACGTGGACGAGCTGGCCGGGCGGCTGGTGCACCAGAAGCTGAGCGCCAAGGAGAAGGCGCTGGTCCTCGGCGTCGCCGGGGTCCCGGCGACGGCGAAGGTCGACGCCACGTTCAACCGGGCCGTCGCCGCCGTCGCGCGGACGATCCTCGCTTCCCCCCAGCACCACCTCCGGTGAGGCATTCGATGGAGAAGACTGTGTACTCGTACCCCCTGCACCCCGAATGCCCGGACCTGCGGCGGCTGGCCGACAATCCGGCCGAGGCGCTGCTGCGCGCGGAGGCCGACATCGTCGCGGCGGAGAACGCCGCCGAGGTGGACCGCTACCGGCGGCTGGAGGAGTTGGAGGAGGCCCAGCAGGACGGGCGCGGCGTCACCCGGCGCACCTTCGTCGCCGGCGCCGCCGCCACCGCCACCGCGCTGGCCACCGCCCAGTTCGTCACCACCTCGGCGTCCTTCGCGGCGACCCGGACCGGCACCCTGATCCACGTCTTCCTCTACGGCGGGCTGGACGGGCTGAGCCTGGCCGCCCCGGCCGACGACCCGATCCTCGGCAAGGCCCGGCCGGACCTGCTGCTCGGCAACGACTCGCTCGCCCTCGGCCGCGGGTTCAAGCTCACCAGCGCTTTCGCGCCGCTGGAGAAGTGGCTCAAGGCCGGCCAGCTCGGCTTCATCCCGGCGGTCTCCGACCCCCGGCTGTCCCGCAGCCACTTCCAGGCCGCCGACGCCTGCAACCTGGGCGGCCTGCCCGGCGAGACCGGCGGCCGGGGCTGGCTGGACAGCCTGGTCGACGCGCTCGGCAAGGGCACCGCGTTCCGCAGCGTGGGCATCGGCAGCACGCTGCCCCGGTCGCTGGTCGGCGTCAACGGCGCGCTCTCCCTGAACAGCGTCGGTGAGCTGCGGCTCAACGGCGACGAGAAGTACCGGGCGGCCACCGAGAAGGCGATCCGCGGGCTGTTCACCGGGATCAACCACCCCGTGGAGGAGGCGGTCATCGAGGGGATGGGCGCGCTGGCCACCGCTCAGAAGCTGGCCGCGAAGCCGTACCAGGCCGCGGCCGGGGTGAAGTACCAGGGCATCGGGTACGCGTTCCAGCAGCTCGCCCAGCTGATCAAGGGCGGGGCGAACGTGCGGGTCGCCACCGTCGGCATGGGCGGCTACGACACCCACGAGAACCAGGGCACCCGGGACGGCGGGAACCTGTGGCGGCGGCTCAACGAGCTGGCGAACGCCATGGCCGCGTTCTTCACCGACCTCGGCGACCGGGCCGCCGACGTGACGATCATGGTGTCCAGCGAGTTCGGCCGCCGGGTCGCCTCCAACGGCGGCGGCACCGACCACGGGCACGGTGGGGTGGTGACCATCCTGTCCGGGCGTAGGCTCGCCGGGTCGCTGCTCGGCACGTGGAACGGGTTGAACGATCTCGACTCGGGCGACGTACCCGAGTACAACAACATGTTCAACGTCTACGGGTCCGTGGCGCAGGGTCGGTTCGGACTGACCACGGCGGAAGTGGACAAGGTCTTCCCCCGGCAGAAATACGTACCCATGAAGTTGTACGCGTGACATATCAGGACACCTACGCCGCCGGCCGCCGTACCGGGACCTCGCTCCCGTACGGCGGCCGTTCGGCTGCCCCCGTACCCCCGCCACCGCCGCCGGCGCTGCCCCGCCGCGGCCCCGGCGGCCGGCGGGCCCTGACGGCCGTGTTCTGGCTCGGCCTGGTGGCCGCGGTGCTGCCCTGGTGGCTGGACACCCCGGCCGGCTCGCTCGCCGGCACCACCGCCCTCCTCACCGCCGCCGGGCGGATCACCGGCCTGGTCGCCGGCTATCTGCTACTCGTCCAGGTAGCGATGATGAGCCGGCTCGGCGTGCTGGAACGCTGGGTCGGCGGGGAGCGGTTGTCCCGCCTGCACCGGGACCTCGGCGCCACCCTGCTCGTCGCGGTGCTCGCCCACCTGTCGCTGATCGTGGTCGCCTACGCCGGCTTGGAGGAGAAGTCGATCCTCGGCGAGGTGGGCTCGCTGCTGAGCGACTACGAAGACCTGGTCGCCGCGTTCGTGGCCGCCGGCATCATGGTGCTGGTCGGCCTCACCGGCATCCGGGCGATCCGCACCGTCCTGCCGTACGAGCTCTGGTACCACCTGCACCTGACCAGCTACGCGGCCCTGCTGCTCGGCTTCGGCCACCAGTTCAGCAACGGCGCCCAGCTCTTCCACCCCGGCCCGGTCCGCACCGGCTGGATCGGCGCGTACCTGCTCGTCCTCGCCGCGCTGGTCTGGGGTCGGGTGGTCGCCCCGCTGCACTTCAACCTGCGGCACCGGCTGCGGGTGGCGGACGTGGTGGCGGAGAGCACCGACACCATCTCGATCTACCTGACCGGTCGCCGGCTCAACCAGATCGACATGCTCGGCGGGCAGTACTTCCGCTGGCGTTTCCTGAACGCCGGCGGCTGGTGGCAGTCCCACCCGTTCTCGCTCTCCGCCGCGGCCAACGGCCGCTGGCTCCGGCTGACCGTGAAGGTGGTCGGCGGGCACACCGCGGACCTGCGCGACCTGCGGCCCGGCACCCTGGTCTGGGCGGAGGGCCCGTCGGGCACCTCCACCGCCGCCCACCGCACCCGGGAACGCGCCCTGCTCATCGCCGGCGGCAGCGGCATCGCCCCGCTCCGGGCGATGCTGGAGGAGTTGCCGCCGGGCGCCGCGCTGATCTACCGCGCCCGCACCCCGGCCGACGTGCTGCTCCACCCGGAGCTGGACTGGCTGGCCCAGGTCCGGCGGACCTCCGTCTGGTACGTCATCGGCTCGCGCGACGATCCCGGCCCCCGCCAGGTGATGAGCCCCGACGGCCTGCGCCGGCTGGTGCCCGACGTGGCCCGCCGCGACGTCTACCTCTGCGGTCCCGCCGGGCTGGTCGACGAGGCGGTCCGGGTGCTGCGCCGGACCGGCGTTCCCCGCCGGCAGATCCACCTGGCCACCTTCGAGCTGTAGCACGGCACCCCTGGCATGCGTCGCGCCGTCCTCGCGATCACCGGCCTGGCCGCCGGCACCACCGCGCTGGTGGTGCTCAAGGGTTCCCCGGGGGCCGGCCAGGCCGCCCAGAACATCCCCGCCGACCAGGCGTCCGTCGCGCCGGGCGGGTCCGGGCCCGCGCCCGGGGTCACCCCGACGCCCGGCCCCGCCGGCTCCGCGTCCGCGCCGTCCCGGTCGACCCGCCCGAGCAGCACCCCGGGCACGAAGAAGAGCACCGCCACCGCCAGGCCGACGACGGCCGCGCCGCGGACCACCACCACCGCGCCGAAACCGAGCACCCGCACCGTGACCGGGCCGACGGTCGACTACGAATACGGCTCCCTCCAGGTGCGGATCACCTTGAACGGCAGCCGGATCGTCGACGCCACCGCCCTCGGCCTGCCGCTCGGCGGCCAGTCGGGGCTGCGCAGCGACGACGTGCAGGCCCGCTACAGCGGCACCTCCGGCGAGGTGGTGGCGAAGCAGAGCGCCAACCTGGACACCGTCTCGGGGGCGACCGCCACCAGCGCCGCGTACCAGCGGTCCCTCCAGGCCGCGATCGACCAGGCCTGAGCCCGGTGGTCGAGGTGGCGGCGTCACGCGCCCGTCCGGGCCTGCGCCGGGTCGAGCAGATCATGGGTACGGCGATCAGCCTGGACCTGGCCGACGACCTGCCCGCCGCGACCCTGCACGAGCTGGCCGAGGAGACGTTCCGCTGGCTCCGCGAGGTCGACGCCCGGTTCAGCACCTATCGCGAGGACAGCGAGGTGTGCCGGTTCGACCGGGGTGACCTGCCGCTCGCCGAGGCGTCGGCGGACCTGCGGGCGGTGCTGGAGCGCTGCGCCGACCTCTGGGGCGCCACCGACGGCTTCTTCGACGCGTACGTCACCGGGCGGCTCGACCCCTCCGGCTACGTCAAGGGCTGGTCGGCGCAGGTCGCCTCGGACCGGCTGCTCGCCGCCGGGGCGCCCAACCACTGCCTCAACGCCGGCGGCGACGTGCGGGTACGCGGCCACTCCGCCACCGGCCGGCCGTGGCGGATCGGCATCCGGCACCCGTGGGAGCCGTCGGCCACCTGTCTGGTGCTCAGCGGCACCGACCTGGCGGTGGCCACCTCCGGGCTGTACGAGCGCGGCCAGCACGTGCTGGACCCTCGCCGGGGCGCCCCGGCGCCGGGCCTGCGTTCGGTCACCGTGGTCGGCGCGGACCTCGGCGTCGCCGACGCGTACGCCACCGCCGCGGTGGCGATGGGCCGGTCCGGCATCGGCTGGCTGGACCGCCTCCCCGACCACCGGCACGCGGTGGTCACCGACGACGCCCGCCTCCTCCACTCCAGCCGGCTTCCCCTGGCGGAGTGAGCCGGCGCCGCCCCGGCGGTGCGGGTCAGCGGAGGGGCCGGTGGGTGGTGGCCGGGCGGGAGCCGGGCGGGCGGGGAAGGCCGGGGCGGGTGCCCCACGGGCGGGTGCCGGCCCAGCCGTACGGGCGGCGCCGGTGCCGCGAAGGTTCGATGCCGCCGGTGTGGCGTGCCGCGTCGTCCCTGGACATGGTCTACCCCCGCTCAGTGGCGTCGGTGCGCCGTCACCGGTTCAACGAGGTCGACGCCGCCGGGGTCGCTGCCGCCGGGCGGTCGTTCACCCGCTCGGGCGGCGGTCGGGTCACCAGCCGCGGCGGGGCAGCGGGAGTTGGCCGGGGAGCAGGTCGGAGGTGAGCGTCACCCCGGCCGCCCGTAACGCGTCGATCAGCGCGTTCTGCACCAGGTACGAGTCGGGCAGTTGCCAGCGGGCCTGTTCGGGGGCGACGGCCCACCGGACGATCCCCTCCGGCAGCCGGGTCGGCGGCGCCGCGATCCACGAGCCCGGGCCGTGCCGGACCACGTGGAAGCAGTGCTCCAGCTCGGGCCGGAGCGGGTCGCCGGGGCGGACCAGGAACATCCACCGGCCGGTGGGAGTGACCAGGACCGGGCCGCGTACCCCGAAGCCGGCGGGGTGGGTCGCGAGGGCGTCCAGCACGTGCCGGCCGAGGTGGGCGGAGACCTCCAGCACGTCGAAGGCGCGGCCGGTGGGGAGCAGCACCCCGTGCGGGCGGCTGCGCCACCAGGTGGCCACCCGGGCCGGGTCGGCGCTCGCCGCCTGCTCCCAGTTCTCCAGGGCCGGGTGGCAGCCGACCGTGGGGCAGCCCGCCCGGCCGCAGACGAAGCGGCTGTTGGCGAGGCACGCGCCAGGGGTCACCTCCCAGCCGTGCCCGGCGTAGCGGACCGCGACCCGGCGCAGCCGGACCCGCTCCAGGGGCGACAGGTGAGCGACGCGCGGTCCGACATTCCCCCACATGTGCCATCTCCTCTCGCCCTGCCCGGACTGTCCACACGCCACATGTCGAGCGCCGTCACTGCCGTAACCCACGATCGTTGAGCTGACGAAACGGCCGGTGCAACTTGCACGAAAACTACGAGGACTGGCTGTACGGCTGACGTACAGAGTGTGCGACCAGCGAAAACCTGAAACCGAAAGGCCCCGAGGGGCAGCCGGTCGGGGGCGGCGGCGGACGCGGCAGGGGGAGGGATGGGGACATGGACGAGTTGCCCATAGGCCGTCGGGTGGCGTACTGGCGGGGCCGGCGCAAGATGTCCCAGCAGGTCTTCGCCGACCGGCTGGGCAAGTCCAAGAGCTGGGTGGACAAGGTCGAGCGCGGCGTCCGGCGGCTGGACAAGTTCTCCGTCCTCTACGAGATCGCCGACATCCTCCAGGTCGACGTCCAACTGCTGCTCGGCAAGGACCCGGAGCGACGTACCGACGCGTTGAACTGCATCGACCAGGTCGAGGTCGAGGAGATCCGCGCCGCGCTGGAACGGTACGACTCGATGAGCGCGTACTTCGACGCCGCGCCGTGCCCGCCGCCGCTGGCCGACATGCGCAAGGCGGTCAACCACGCCTGGCTCACCTACCAGTACGGCCGGTACGGGATGCTCACCCGCGCCCTGCCGAAGCTGCTGCGCGACGCCCAAGCGGCCGACGCCGGCCACGGCGGCGACCAGGCCCGGGAGTCGGCCCACCTGCTCGGGCAGGTCTACCAGATCGCCTCCTCGGTGCTGCGCAAGCTCGGCGAGTGCGACCTGGCCTGGCTGGCCGCGGACCGCTCGATGGCGGTCGCCCAGCGGGCCGACGACCAACTCCTGGCCGGCATCGCCACCACCCGGGTCTGCAACGCGCTGGTCGCCATGGGCCGGGCCCGGCCGGCGCTCGAACTCAACGTCAACATCGCCAACCGGCTCGCCCCGGGCGGCGGCAACGACGCCTCCCCGGGTCGCCTCTCCGTCTACGGCATGCTGCTGCTCCAGGGCGCGATGGCCGCCGCCCGGATCGGCGACTCCGCCACCGTGGACGACCTGCTCACCGGCGCCCAGGAGGCGGCGACGCTGCTCGGTGGCGACCAGAACCACTACTGGACCTCGTTCGGCCCGACCAATCTGGAGCTGCACCGGGCCGCCGCCGCGGTGGAACTGGGCGACGGCGGGCGGGCGGTGGAGATCCACCACGGCATCGCAGAGCCGGCCTTCAACGCGTTGCTGCCCGAGCGGCGGGCGCACCACCTGCTCGACATCGCGCGGGGCTACGCGCAGATCGGCGACGTGGCGAACGCGGGTGAGATGCTGCTGCGCGGCGACCGGCTCGCGCCGTCCGAGATCCGCTGCCGGCCGATCGCCCACGAGGTGATGTCGGACGTGCTCCGTCGCACACGGGGTGCGCCGCCTCCGCCGATTGCGGAGTTGGCTGTGCACATGGGAGTCGGAGTATGAGCGTGGTGCCGGTCGGATGAACGGTCCACGCAGCGACGGGCACCGCGAGGTGCTGTACGTCATCGCCTGCGGTTCGCCGCTGGCTCGGCAGGTGGGTCGGCTGGTCGAGCTGGCCCAGCAGGACGGGTGGGACGTCTGCGTGGTCACCACGCCGGACGGCGCGAAGTTCGTCGACCGGACCGCGCTGGCCCGGCAGACCGGTCACCCCGTCCGCACCCACTACAAGAACCCGGGCGATCCCGACGTGCTGCCGGCGGCGGACGCGATGCTGGTCTGCCCGGCGACGGTCAACACGGTCAACAAGTGGGCGGTCGGGATCACCGACACCCTCGCGCTCGGGCTGTTGATCGAGGGGCAGGGGCTCGGGTTGCCCGTCGCCGCCGTGCCGTACACGAACACGGCGATGGCCGCCCACCCGGCGTTCCGGGCCAGCCTCGGCCGGCTGCGGGAGTGGGGGGTGGCGGTGGTCTTCGGCGACCACGTCGTCCCGCTGCACCCGCCCGGCGGCGGCGAGCGCCACCAGGACGCCTTCCCGTGGGGGGCCGGCCTGGCGGCCCTGCGTAGCCTGCGCCGACCGGTCGCCCCGGTCGCCTGAGCCGGGGACGGATGACCTCGGGGCGCGGCGCGGGGTCGTCCGCCGAGTTCCGCCGGCGCGCTGCCCGGTCCTGTTCGGGGCGCGTCCCGGCGGTCGAGGGCGTGTGTCACGGCCCGCGCCGGTAAGCTGGCCGGCCGTGAGCACAACCGGATCCCCACCCACGGTGGCCGACGTGGTGGCCGTGCTGGACGGCCGCTACCCGCCCGCCTGGGCGGAGGAGTGGGACCGGGTCGGCCTGGTCCTCGGCGAGCCCACCGCCGGGGTGCGCCGGGTCGCCTGCGTGGTGGACGTGGTGCCCGAGACCGTGGACGAGGCGCTCGCCGCCGGGGCCGACATGATCGTCGCCCACCACCCGCTGCTGCTGCGCGGGGTGTCCTCGGTCGCCGCGACCACGTACAAGGGGCGGATCGTCCACCGGCTGATCAAGGCGGACGTGGCGCTGTACGTGGCGCACACCAACGCCGACGTGGCCGACCCCGGCGTCTCCGACGCCCTCGCGGCCCGCTTCGGGCTGGCCGGGCTGCGCCCGCTGCACCGGCCGCGCCCCGGCTCCCCGGCCGACGGCCCGGGGCGGGGCATCGGCCGGATCGGCGAGCTGCTCGCCCCGATGACCCTCGCCGAGCTGACCCGGCACGCCGCCGCCGTGCTGCCCGTCACCGCCTGGGGAGTTCGCGCCGCCGGGGATCCCGGGCGTATGGTTCGTACCCTCGCCGTCAGCGGCGGCTCCGGGGACAGCTTCCTGGCCGAGGCGACCGCCGCCGGGGTGGACGCGTTCCTCACCGCCGACCTGCGCCACCATCCCGCCGGCGAGCACCTCGCCGCCGGCGGCCCCGCCCTGCTGGACGCCGCCCACTGGGCGACCGAACGCCCCTGGTTGGACGACCTGGCCGCCCACCTGCGGGCCGCGCTGGGCGTCGACACCGTGGTGTCCGACCTGGACACCGACCCGTGGACCGTGCACGCCGCCGCACCCCGTCCCGACGACAAGGAGCCCCGCCCGTGAAGGCTGACCCGAAGGTGCAGCGCCGGCTGCTCGACCTCCAGGCGATCGACACCGCCCTCGCCCAGCTCGCCCACCGCCGCCGGTCGCTGCCCGAGCGGGCCGAGCTGGAGGCCCTCGCGCGGGAACTCTCCGCGCTGGAGGACGAGCGGGTCCGCGCCCAGGTGGCCGTCGACGACCTCGACCGGGACATCGCCCGGCTGGAGAAGGACGTCGACCAGGTGCGGGCGCGCAAGAGCAAGGACGAGGCCCGGCTCGCCGCCGGCGGCGGCCCCGCCCGAGAGCTGGAGGCGCTCCAGCACGAGCTGGTCTCGCTGAACCGCCGGCAGAGCGACCTGGAGGACGCCGAGCTGGAGCTGATGGAGCAGCGGGAGACCGCGCAGGGCGTGCTCGACGGCATCGAGCGGCGGATGGCCGAGGCCCGGGACCGGCGCGCGGCGACCGAGCAGCGCCGCGACGCCAGCCTCGCCGAGATCGGCAAGGAGGAGGAGTTCAAGCGCTCCGCCCGTCAGCCGCTCGTCGGTGACCTCCCGGCCGACCTGGTCGGCCTCTACGACAAGATCCGCGAGGACACCGGGCTGGGTGCCGCGCTGCTCACCGCGGGCCGCTGCGGGGGCTGCCGGCTGGAGCTCTCCGGCGCCGACCTGGCCCGGATCCGCAAGGCCGACCCGGACGAGGTGGTCCGCTGCGAGGAGTGCCGGCGGATCATGGTGCGCACCAACGAGTCGGGCCTGTAGCCGTCGTGGCGGTCGGCGCGGTCGTCGTCGAGGCCGACGGCGGGTCCCGGGGCAATCCCGGTCCCGCCGGGTACGGCGCGGTGGTCCGTGACCCGGAGACCGGCGAGGTGCTCGCCGAACGCTCCGAGTCGATCGGCACCGCCACCAACAACGTCGCGGAGTACCGCGGCCTGATCGCCGGGCTGGAGGCCGCTGCCGAGCTGGGCGCGTCCGAGGTCGAGGCCCGGATGGACTCCAAGCTGGTGGTCGAGCAGATGTGCGGCCGCTGGCAGATCAAGCATCCCGGTCTGCGACCGCTCGCCGCGCAGGCCGCCGGCCTCGTCGGCCGGTTCGCCAGCGTGCGGTTCAGCTGGGTTCCCCGGGAACGCAACAAGCACGCCGACGCCCTCGCCAACGCCGCGATGGACGTGGCCGCCGGCAAGGCCCCGAGCCGGGCCACCGTCGCGCCGCCCCGGATCGTGGAGCCGCCGCGCGAGGTCGCCGGCCCCGACTCGGCGGCCCGCGCGGCCGCCCGCGAGGCGGCCGCCCGGGCGGCCACCGGCCGCGCCACCGGCACCGACCCGGCGACCACCCCCGCCTCCTGGGAGCCGCGCCCCACCGAGACCGCCACCCGGCTGATCCTGGTCCGGCACGGCGAGACCGAGCGGACCGTGCAGAAGCGCTACTCCGGCCGCGGCGACGTGCCGCTGACCGACCGGGGCCGCGCCCAGGCCCGGGCCACGGCCGCCCGGGTGGCCGCGCTGGCCCCGTCCGTCGCGGCCGTGGTCAGCTCGCCGCTGTCCCGGTGTACGGCCACCGCCGAGGCGATCGCCGCGGTCGTCGGCAACCCGCCGGTGCGCCCCGACGACGACCTGATCGAGTGCGACTTCGGGGCCTGGGAGGGGTGCACCTTCGCCGAGGTGCGCGAGGGCTGGCCGGGCGAGTTGGACGCCTGGCTCGCCTCGACCCGGGTCGCCCCGCCGGAGGGGGAGTCGTTCGCGGCGGTCGCCGAGCGGACCGGCCGGGCGGTCGACCGGCTGCGCGCGGCGTACCCGGGGGAGACCGTCGTGCTGGTCTCCCACGTCTCGCCGATCAAGCTGGTGCTGCGCGACGCCCTGGCGGCGGGCGACGCCTTCCTGCACCGGCTCTACCTGGACACCGCCGGCATCTCGCTGCTCGACCTCTACCCGGACGGCGGCGTCGCCGTGCGCGTGGTCAACGACACCGCCCACCTCGCCGCCCTCTGACGTCACCCCGCCGGGCCGGCTGCCCGCGCCGCTCGGCGCACGCGGCCGGCCGTTCGGCGCATCGCCGTCGCCCCGCTGAACGTGACCGCGTTCACAGGGTCGTAGCCTCCGGCCGTCACATGGCTAGTTACGACTTTCCCGGAGGTGTGTCACATGGCAGCACCCGAACCGGAGGCGCCGACCCCGGCGCGATCCAGGGCGAAGGACCACAGTCCCTGGAACTGGTTGCTCTTCATACCGATCGTGGTGCCGCTGATCCCGGCCCTCTTCAACGCCGACTCACCCCGGCTGTTCGGCTTCCCGCGGTTCTACTGGCTGCAACTGGCCTGGATCATCCTCGGCGTGGCCACCACCACGCTGGTCTACCAGATGACGAAGAAGCGGGGTGATCGGTGATGTGGCGTGACCATCTGACCGAGATCATCGTCTTCACGTTCCTCTTCCTGCTGGTCAGCGCGATGGGCTTCGTGGCGGCCCGGTGGCGGGCGCCGCGCGACATGGCGCACCTCGACGAGTGGGGACTGGGCGGCCGCAACTTCGGCGGCTGGATCACCTGGTTCCTGGTCGGCGGCGACCTCTACACCGCGTACACCTTCGTGGCGGTGCCGGCGCTGGTGTTCGGCGCGGGCGCGATGGGCTTCTTCGCCGTGCCGTACACGATCGTCATCTACCCGATGGTCTTCCTGGTGCTCTGCCGGCTCTGGTCGGTGTCGCACCGGCACGGCTACGTCACCCCGGCCGACTTCGTCCGCAACCGGTTCGACTCGCCGGTTCTGGCGCTGCTGGTCGCCATCACCGGCATCGTCGCCACCATGCCGTACATCGCCCTGCAACTGGTCGGCATCGAGTCGGTGCTCAAGACGATGGGCGTGACCGGCGACAACGCGCTGGCCCGGCACCTGCCGATCATCATCGCGTTCGCCATCCTGGCGGCCTACACCTACCAGTCGGGCCTGCGCGCCCCCGCGCTGATCGCCTTCGTCAAGGACTCGCTGATCTACATCGTGATCCTGGTGGCGATCATCTACCTGCCGTACAAGCTGGGCGGCTGGGGCGACATCTTCAACGCGGCGGACGCGAAGTTCAAGGCGTCACCCGCCCCCGGGGACGGCATCCTGCTCAACGCCAACAACCAGCTCCAGTACGTCACCCTGGCGTTCGGCTCGGCGCTGGCGCTCTTCCTCTACCCGCACAGCATCACCGGCGTGCTGGCCAGCCGGAACCGGGACGTGATCAAGCGGAACATGTCCGCGCTGCCGGCGTACAGCCTGCTGCTCGGGCTGATCGCGCTGCTCGGCTACATGGCGATCGCGGCGGGGGTGAAGCCGCTGCCGGGCGCCAAGGCGGGCAGCGTGGACAGCAACACGGTGGTGCCGCTGCTGTTCGACCAGCAGTTCCCGAGCTGGTTCGCCGGCGTCGCGTACGCGGCGATCGGCATCGGCGCGCTGGTGCCGGCGGCGATCATGTCGATCGCGGCGGCGAACCTGTTCACCCGCAACATCTACAAGGAGTACCTGAAGCGGGACGCCAGCCCGGCGCAGGAGGCGCAGGTCTCGAAGGTGACCTCGCTGCTGGTCAAGGTGGGCGCGCTGGCGTTCATCATCTTCCTCGACCCGCAGTTCTCCATCGACCTCCAGCTCATCGGCGGCGTGATCATCCTGCAGACGCTGCCGGCCGTGGCGCTGGGCCTCTACACCCGCTGGTTCCACCGGGGCGCGCTGATCGCCGGCTGGGTGGCCGGCATGGGCATGGGCATGTGGATGCTCTACCAGATCGCGAATCCGGCGACCGGGAAGAAGCACTTCGCCGGCTCGGCCTTCCCGCTGTCCGAATTCGGCTTCGACACCAAGAAGACGATCTACGTGGGCATCGTGGCGGTGCTGGTCAACCTGGTGGTCGCCGCGCTGGGGACGCTGGTCCTGCGGGCCGCGAAGGTCACCGGCGGGGTGGACCACACCACGTCGGACGACTACTTCGCCGACGAGGGTGACCCGCGCGTCACCCCCGGCACCGACCGCGACGCCGACTCCGCCCGCGAGCCCGTCGCCTGACGTGCAAGGAGGGGCCCCCTGTTAACGCCTGGCGTTGTACAGGGGGCCCCTCTTAACATCTGCGCCGCCCGGCGCGCGCCTCAACGGGGGCGGGGGCGGGATTGCAGGGCCTGGTTGAGGCGGTGCAGCAGCTGCGCGAGCGTGTCCCGGTCGTCGGGGGACCAGGTGGCCAGGATGTCGCCGTAGAGCCGGGTGCGGGCCGCCTGGACGGCGGCCATCCGCTGCAGCCCGGCGGCGGTGGGGGAGACCACCGTGCCCCGACCGTCGGTCGGATCGGGGGCACGGGCGATCAGGCCGTCCCGCTGCATGGCGGAGAGCTGGCGGGTGACCGTCGAGCCGTCCAGGTTGAGCGTGGCGGCGAGCGCGGAGACGTTCTGCGGGCCGGCGTCGGCCAGGTGCCGCAGGATCACGTACGCGGCCCGGTCGAGCAGCCGGTGCTCCATGGTGCCCGTGCCGCGCCGGGTGGCCTCGCCGAAGCGCATCAGCAGCGCCACCTCGGTCTCGATCCGGCCGAGGGTGACCTCGCCCGGGTCCGTGCCGGTCGTGCGGTCGTCCGTCATAGCTGTATGATACAACAGAGTTACCTGTACGATACAGCTATCTGTCTGGAGGCGCGGAGTGGATCGGCGATCCGAACCCAACCGCAGTGCCATCTACGCCACCACCCTGGTGGCCTTCCTCGCCATCGCCGGCATCGCCGTGGTGGACCCGATCCTGCCGGCCATCGGCGAGGCGATCGGCGTCACCGCCTGGCAGGTCGAGCTGCTCTTCACCGCGTACATCGCGGTGATGGCGCTCGGCATGATCCCGGCGACCCTGGCCAGCGGTCGCTTCGGCTTCAAGCCCGTGCTGATCACCGGGGTCTCGGTGGTCGGCGCCGCCGCGATCCTCGCCTCGTTCAGCGACAACATCGTGCAGCTCTCCGTGCTGCGCGGAGTCTGGGGGCTGGGCAACGCGATGTTCTTCGCCACCGCGATGGTGGTGCTGGTCAACCTCGCGATCGACCGGGAATGGGTGGTGGGGCTCTTCGAGACCGCGCTCGGCCTCGGCTTCGCCGTCGGCCCGCTGATCGGCGGCCTGCTGGGCCACGTGAGCTGGCGGCTGCCGTTCTTCGTCTGCGGCGTCTTCATGGTCCTCGCGCTGGCCGTCGCCTCCCGCAAGCTGCGCGAGCCGGCCAACCGCCAGGCCCCCGTACGCGTCCGTCAGATCTTCGCCACCTACCGCAAGCCGGCGTTCGTCACGCTCTGCGTGGTCACCGCCGCCTACAACTTCGTCTTCTTCGTGGTGCTCGGCTACACCCCGCTCTTCCTGCACCTCGACGTGGTGCCGCTGGGGCTGGCGTTCACCGCGTGGGGCCTCGGCCTGGCCGCCGGCATCCTGGTGATCGGGCACCGGCTCGCCCACCGGATCGGCGCGGTGCAGACCGTCGGCGTGGCCATCGCCGGCCTGCTGGTCTGCATGGTTCTCTTCGCCACGTCCCACTCCACCGCCCGGTCGCTGGTGGTGCTGGTGCTCGCCGGCCTCTGCATGGGCCTGGCCAACGCCAACCTCACCGACCTGGCGCTCGGCCTCGGCTCCAGCGACCGCCGGGTGGCCACCGGCGCGTTCAACCTGGTCCGCTGGGGCGCCGCCGCGCCCGCCCCGATCATCTCCGGCAAGCTCGCCGAGCACGGGCTGGCGCTGCCGTTCTGGGTCGGCTTCGGGGTGCTCGCCGTGGGCGTGCTGGTCTACCTGGCCTTCGCGCACGTGATGGCCGCCGGCTACGGCGAGCGGGTGCTCTGGTCCCGCTGGAACTCCGCGGCCCGCGACGCCGAGCACGCCCCGGAGGAGCCGGTCGGCGAGGCGTACTGAGCTTTCCCCTCCGCACCTGGTCGAACCGCCCCGGCGCCGCGTCGCGCCGGGGCGGTTCGGCGTCCTGGGCCCACCCGACGGCGGGTTTCAGCGCAGCGCGCGCCAGAGCAGGTAGAGGCCGATCGCCGTGCCGAAGACCACGATCAGGGTCTTCAGCACCACCGGCGGCAGCCGGCGGACCAGCCGGGCGCCCATGTACCCGCCGACCAGCGTGGCCGGCGCGACCACCGCGACCGCCGCCCAGTTGACCGGGCCGAAGAGCGCGAAGACGACCAGCGTGGTCACCCCCACCACCGCGGAGAGCAGGTTCTTGATCGCCGACACCCGGGCCAGCGTGGTGTCCAGCACCAGGGCCAGGCCGGCGACCAGCATCACCCCGAGCGCCGCGCCGAAGTAGCCGCCGTAGACCGCGCCGAGCCCGACCATGGCCTGGACGGTGACCGTACGGCGGCGCGGGCTCAGCCCGGCCGGGTGGCCGACCAGCCGGCGCAGCGGATCCTGGAAGGCCAGTACGGCGGTCGCGCCCAGCACCAGGAACGGCACCACCAGTTCGAAGGCGCGCGCCGGGGTGGCCAGCAGCAGCAGGCAGCCGACGATGGTGCCGGCGATCGTGGTGGGCACCAGCGTGGCCAACCGCCGGGCCGGTGGCAGGTCGGCGCGGCTGCCCGCGACGCTGGCGACGTACCCGGGGAAGACCGACACCGAGTTGCTGACGTTCGCCGGCACCGGCGGCAGCCCGACCGCGATCAACGCCGGGAAGGTGATGAGGGAACCGCCCCCGGCCACCGCGTTCACCGTGCCCGCGGCGAGACCGGCGGCGAGCAGGAGCGCGGCGTCGGAGAGGTCCATGATCCCCAGAGGCTAGTACGCCCCCGTCCGCGCCGCCCAGGTGCCGGTGGCCCCGGCATCGCCGCCAGGCCGCTGTGAAGCTGATGACGCGGATGACGCGGATGAATCACGATCCCGGTCGCGCCGGGCCCGCGGGCATGATCCTCCGGGGTGGAAATGGGTGAGCGAGCCGCGTCGTTAGGATGGAGGCGCGACGGACGAGTCGACCGGGCGGTCGCGTCGACGGGCTCCGGCCCGTCGCCGAGGAACGTCCGGACTCCACAGGGCAGGGTGGTTGCTAACGGCAACCCGGGGTGACCCGCGGGACAGTGCCACAGAAAACAGACCGCCGGCCCGATACGGGACGGTAAGGGTGAAACGGTGGGGTAAGAGCCCACCAGCATCCCGGGTGACCGGGATGGCTAGGTAAACCCCACCCGGAGCAAGGCCAAGAATGGGTCGTCACCGCAAAGATGACGGTCCGCGCAGACGCTTGAGGGCTGCCCGTCCGATGTCTGCGGGTAGGCCGCTGGAGCCTGCCGGCGACGGCAGGCCGAGATGGATGGCCGCCGCCGACGGCGCCCCTCGGGGCGTCATCGGTCACAGAATCCGGCGTACAGGTCGACTCGTCCGTCGCCCACCAGGTCGCGGCCTTGATCAAGGCTGCGACCTGGTCGTATTTCAGCTGTCTACGGGCGTTGGCGGCAATCATCGGTTGGCGTTCGACGCCTTACTGAGATCCCGCTGCCATGAAAAGGGCGGACGCGGCGCGTAGAAATTGGCATCATCGAGACGTAGCTATTGTGCGGCTCCCCGAACTCGCCGGTAAATAGACGCGCGATCGCCCTCAATCATCCTTTTCCGGTGTGAGGTCTTCTGGTCGATTCTCCGATGGCACCACACGCTCGCCGGGGGATTCCGGAGATGGCAATGGGGAACTCCGACGGTTAATGGGCGAACAGGGCTCGTGCGGGAGGGGGGTCTTGTGACTGGGAAGGCGCAGGCGGCCGGCGTGGCGGCCAGGCCCCTACGAACCGCGGGTTGGTCGTGGTGGGCCGATGTGATCGCCTCGGTCGGCGCGGTCAGCGTGCTGATCGTAGCCGCGCTCTGGGTGCGGGGCGGCGGGGTGCAGGATCTTCGTGGCTGGATGGCGGGCGTGACGTCCATCGGTCGGCTGACCGGGCTTGTCGCGGCCGACCTGCTGCTCATCCAGGTGCTGCTGATGGCGCGCGTGCCGTGGATCGAGGGCACATACGGACAGGACCGGCTCGCCCGTTGGCACCGCGTCGTCGGGTTTGTCTCCTTCGATCTGCTGCTCGCGCACATCGTGCTGATCACGGTCGGTTACGCCGCGACGGATGGGGCCTCCGTGACAGGCGAGGCGTGGAGCCTGGTCACCACGTATCCGGGAGTGCTGCTGGCGGTCGCCGGGGCGGCCGCCCTGACGATGGTCGTGCTCACCTCCCTGCGGGCCGTGCGGCGGCGGCTGCGCTACGAGTCGTGGCACCTGCTGCATCTTTACGCCTACCTCGGCGTCGGCCTGGCGCTGCCGCATCAGATCTGGACCGGGGCCGACTTCACCAGCTCCCGGGCCGCGACGCTGTACTGGTGGACCGCATACGCCGCGTGCGCCGGCACGGTGGTCGCCTTCCGACTGGGGCTGCCGACCTGGCGGACGCTGCGGCACCGACTCACGGTCGCCGCAGTCGTCCCAGAGGCTCCCGGCGTCCACTCGATTTACATGCGCGGACACCACCTGGACGAGTTGCCGGTACGCGCCGGGCAATTCTTCCAGTGGCGCTTCCTCAGCGGCCCGGGCTGGAGTCGGGGCCATCCGTACTCGCTGTCCGCGGTGCCGCGTGAGGACATGCTGCGGATCACGGTGCGATCCCGCGGCGAGGGCAGCGAGAAGGTGTCAGAGTTACGGCCGGGAACCCGTGTGCTGATTGAGGGGCCGTACGGCCGGCTGACCGCCGCCCGGCGCACGGCTCCGCGGCTAACCATGATCGCGTCCGGGATCGGAATTACCCCGCTGCGGACCTTATTGGAAGAGTTACCGTACGCGCCGGGCAACGCCACGCTGCTGTACCGGGCTCGCTCGGCAGAAGACCTGGTGTTTCGCCAGGAACTTGAGCGCCTCGCGGCCGTCCGCGGCCTGCGCGTGGAGTACCTGTTGGGGTCGCGCGGGCGGGAGGACTCGTGGTTGCCGGCCGGATTCGGCGACGACGCGAAAACCTTGGGCGACCTTGTCCCGGACGTCGCGCAGCACGACGTGTTCGTCTGCGGACCGGACGAGTGGATGCAATCGGTCGTACGGGCGGCGCGGCAGGCAGGCGTGCCGGCGGAGCGCATTCATCTTGAGCGCTTCACCTGGTAACTCGGCCACCCAATCCTCATGGCGCTCACAATCCGACCTGAGGAGGAAGACATGCGTAAGATCACGATCTGGTTCCTCGCCACGATCGCCGTGGTGGTACTTCTCTTCAACTACCGGACGTCGACCAGACCCGACAGCTCGCCTTCGACCGGGACCGTCGGCGACGCAGGCGTGCCGGGCGTTGCGCCGGTGGACCCCGGGACGTCACGGCGCACCGTCAAACGGTCCGGTTCCACCACCGTCGCCAACGGCCCGATCGTGCAGACGAAGCGGGGGCGCGTCCAGGTGCAGGCCCAGATCAGCGGTAGCCGGATCACCGAAATCACGCCGATGACGGTGCCGAACTCGAACAACCGCTCCCGCGAGATCAACAAGCGCGCGGTGCCGCAGCTGCGCACGGAGGCGCTTGCCGCGCAGAGCGCGCAGATCGATGCGGTGTCCGGGGCGACGCTGACCAGCGATGGCTACAAGGAGTCGCTCCAGGCCGCGCTGGACGACGTTCACTTCAAGGCCAACCCGTGACCAGGCAGGCGTTCGTCGAGCAGATCATGGGTCTGCCCGTCAGCGTGCACGTGCGCGGTCCCGGTGCCGACTCCCCGGCGGCGGCGACCGCCGTCGCCGGGGCCTTCGCCGAACTGCGCGCGATGGACGCCGTCTTCAGCCCGTACCGCCCGGACAGCCGGCTCAGTGCGCTGAACCGGGGAGAGCCGGTAGATGACCCGTTGGTCGACGCGGTACTCGACCTGTGCGAGCAGGCGCGGCAGCGTACGGGCGGCTACTTCAACGCGTACCTTCCCGAAACCGGCGGTGGCACCCGCTTCGACCCGTCCGGCCTCGTCAAGGGCTGGGCCGTCGAGCGCGCCGCGGAGCATCTGGAGGGGTACGCGTTCTACCTGAATGCCGGTGGGGACATGACGGTACGCGGATCCTGGCGCGTGGGCGTGGAGGATCCGGCCCAGCCCGATCAGCTCCTCACCACCATCGAGGTCGTCGACGGGGCCGTCGCGACCTCGGGCAGTGCACACCGCGGAGCGCACATCGTGGACCCGCACACCGGCGCCCCCGCCCGGGGCGTGCGCTCGGTCACCGTCATCGGCCCGTCCCTGACCTGGGCGGACGTGTACGCCACCGCAGCGGTTGCGCAGGGGCCTCAGTCGGTGACATGGCTCGCCACGCTACCCGGGTACGAGGCCCTGCTCGTCGGCGACGACGGCGCCCTACTGGCCACGCCCGGCTGGTCACTACCCGCCTAGGTCGACTCGTCCGTCGCCCACCAGGTCACCGCCTCGATCAACGCGGTGACCTGCTGTGAAGTAGCCAGGCGCTCAGTCGTGCTCGGGTGCGCCGGTCACCCGGTGGGATGCCGCGTGCATCACCTCGGTCACCAGTCGGCGCGCATGCCCGCCTCCGGCGCGGTAGAGGGCGCGGCGGCCGTCCCGTCGCACGCTCACCAGCCCCGCCAGCCGAAGCTTGCCGAGGTGCTGCGACACCGCCGGCCGCGCCATCCCGACCGCCGCCACGAGCGCCGTCACGTCGTACTCGCCCTCGCTGAGCAGGCACATCAGCCGTAGCCGCGTTCCGTCGGCCAGCATCCGCAGCATTTCGGTCGCCGCCTCCACCTCCTGCCCGGGGGGAAGGCGTTGTTGCAAGTCGCTGGCATCTGCAACGTTGTCGCGTGCGTACATGAGCACATATTATCGCCGCCGTCGAGGGGTACGGATCGTCCGTGCGACCGCACGACCTGGGGGAGCGGTGAACGACCACGACCACTTGCACGAACACGACGACCACGAACACGACGACCACGAACACGACGACCACGAACACGACGACCACGAACACGACGACCACGAACACGACGACCACGAACACCGCCACCGTCATGGCGGCCGGCTCGCTGCGTGGTGGCATCGGCTGGCCCACGCCGTCGTCCCGCACTCCCACGACTCGCGGGCAAAGATCGACCCCGCGTTGGAGTCCTCCCGCGACGGTCTCCGCGCCCTGTGGATCTCCCTGGTCGGCCTCGGGGTCACGGCCGTCGCCCAGGCGGTCATCGTGGTGCTCTCCGGTTCGGTCGCCCTGCTCGGCGACACCCTCCACAACGTCGCCGACGCCCTGACCGCCGTACCGCTGGGAATCGCCTTTCTCCTCGGTCGCCGTGCGGCCACCCGCGCCTACACCTACGGCTACGGCCGTGCCGAGGACCTCGCGGGCATCATCATCGTCGCGGTCATCGCCGCGTCCGCCGTCGCCGCTGCCTGGACCGCCGTCACCCGGCTGCTGCACCCCACCGACGTGGCACACCTGCCCTGGGTGGCTGCCGCCGGTCTCGTCGGCTTCGTCGGCAACGAGCTCGTGGCCCAGTACCGCATCCGCGTCGGCCGACGCATCGGCTCCGCCGCCCTGGTCGCCGACGGCCTGCACGCCCGCACCGACGGGTACACGTCCCTCGCCGTCCTCGCCGCCGCCGGCGGCGCCGCACTCGGCTGGCGCTGGGCAGACCCCGTCGTGGGCCTGGTCATCGCCGTCGCCATCACCTTCGTGCTCAAGGACGCCGCTCGCGAGGTCTACCGACGCCTCATGGACGCCGTCGACCCCGCCCTGGTCGACCAGGCCGAAACCGCGCTGCGGGCCGTCGACGGTGTCCGCGACGTGGCCGCGGTGCGACTCCGCTGGATCGGGCACCGGCTGCACGCCGAAGCGGAACTTGTCGTGGACGCCGACCTCAGCCTCGTCGCCGCACACGAGATCGCCGCCGACGCCGAGCATCAGCTCACCCACGCCGTGCCCCGGCTGGCCGGCGCCACCGTGCACACCGATCCGCACAGCCATCCCGGCCGACACCACCACCCTGATCTGTCCCACCGGCGCCGGCAGCCCTTCCGCTGATCGGCGCGAGCGGCATCTGCGAAGCTGCTTCTACCCCCCTATGTAGAGTTCCGATACAGTACTAGCCGTGCGGATGACCATCCCGGTGGCGAAGGTGCTCTCGGCGCTGCTCGCCGACCCGGCGGCCGAGCGGTACGGCCTCGACCTGATGAAGCTCACCGGTCTGCCCAGCGGCACCCTCTACCCGGTGCTGCACCGCCTCCAGGTGGCCGGCTGGCTCCTCGCCGATTGGGAGGAGGTCGACCCGGCCGCCGCCGGCCGGCCCGCCCGCCGGTACTACCGGCTGACCGCCGAGGGAGTTGGCGCCGCCCGGCAGGCGCTCGCCGAGCTGCGGGCGTTGAGCCCCGACCCCCGACCGCGCCGGGGTGGCGCCGAGCCGACCGGAGCTCCCGCGTGGTGACCCGGCGGCTGGCCGAGCGTCTGCTCCGGACGGCCGCCCGGCGCTGGCCGGCCGAGGTGCGCGACGAGCTGTCCCGCGAGTGGCACGCCGAGCTGCATGTGCTCGCCGAGCGGGGGGAGCGGCTGCGGATGCTCCGGTTCGCCGGCAGCCTGGCCGTTGGCCGGGCGCGCGTTCCACTGGTCGCGCGATCTGGACTGGACGGACCGTTCCGCCGGACGGTGGCCACGCTGCTCCTCGCCCCGCACCGAGAAGCTGACCCGCGTCGCGCCGGGCCTGGTGCTCTGGCTCGCCGGCCTGACCCTCTCGCTGTACGGCGCGGGGCTGCTGGCCGGCCGGGGCGGGTCCGCGCCGCCTGGCTGGTGGGCGTGCTCGGCGCGCTCGTCGCCGCGGACCTCGCCGTGGTGCTCACCGTGGTCAACCTCATCTCCGGCGGCCCGGAGACGGTCATCGACGGTGTGGCCCAGGGCGACACCGTCGACCGGGTCTCCGCCCCACTGTGGCTCTTCACCAGCTGGACGGACTGGTCGTTCGGGCTGCCCCGGCCGACGAAGCGGGAGATCTTCCTCATCACCGATCTCGTGGAACTGCAGCCTTTCCTCTATCTCGCCTGCACCCCGTACGCGCTGGCCTACGCGATCCGGGCGGCGCGGCCGGCGGCGCCGGAGCCGATCGCACCGCCCGCGCCGGTGCCCTCCGGCGCCTGAGCCTCGGCCCGACCAGCTCACCTCGCGGCGCACCCGCTCGTACTCGCGGGCCAGCTCGGCGTCGATCCGCGCCATCCGCTCGTCGGTCAGCTCCACCGCGGGTTGGTACGACGGCCGGCCGGCGAGCATCCGCCGCCGCAGCCCGGTCGGCGGATGGATGGCGAACAGCGACGCCTCCTCCCGTACCGACGACTGCCGCAGCAGCGGCAGCCGGCCCGCCGCGGCGGACCGGGACTCGGCGACCGCCGCCCGCCACCGGTCGGGCCCGTGTCCGGCCCGCGACTCCCGGCGGACGGCGTGCGCGATCGTCTCCCCGGCGAGGAAGGCGTCGAGCATGCGGTGTCCGGCCCGGCGGCCGGGTCAGTCCGGGCAGGGCGGTCGCTCCATCGGCGCCGGTGTGGCGGCGGCCTGCACCACCTGGGCGAAACACGCCCCGACGTTCGCCCGCTGCCAGCCGAAGACCGAGGCGGCGGTCTTCGCCACCCGGACCCGGAAGACCAGCCGGACGCCCGGACCGACGTCCTCCACCGCCAGCACCTCCACCCCGGCGACGGCGTCGGCGGCGTCCCGCAGCGCCGGCCCGGACGCCGACGGCACGGCCAGCAGCGCGGTCCGGGTCCGCTGCGCCGTCGCCGTCACCTCCCGGTCGGCGCGCCGGTCCAGCCGGTGCTGGGACCGGTCCCGCAGCAGCGGCACCGCCACCAGCACCCCGGTCGCGGCGAGCGCCGCGAGCACGGCGGCGGCCAGCAGCCGGCGTCGCAGCCGCGCCGATGTTCCTCCCCCGTACCGCACCCGGGGATTGTGCGTCACCAACCCGGTGGACGGCTGCCCCGTTCTTCGCCGTTCCGGCGTCCGACGGCCGGGAGCACGTCTAATGTGGAGGACATCGGGGACTATTTGTGGCGATCCGGTGGCGGCCGGACGCCTAGCGGTGCACAGTGATCTCATGAGCGACAGCGGAAGTGGTGCGCACTACTACTGGTGCACGCGACACCACCGGGTCGAGACCGATGACAACGTGTGCCCTGCGAAGCACGTTCTCGGACCGTACCCCTCAGCCGCCGACGCGGAGAACGCCCTGCAGAAGGTGCAGGAGCGCAACGAAGCGTGGGAGGCCGAGGACGCCCGTTGGGCCGGGGAGGACAGGTAGACGGCGCGGGACGGCCCGCGTCGAGGTACTCCGTGCTCCGCGAGGAGCCACGTGAGAGCACGTCCCCAAGGAGGGAACCAAGATGGCCGAAGCACAAAAGGCCACCACCCGCCCGGCCGCCAAACGTACGACCGCGAAGAAGACCACCGCGACGCGACGGTCCACGGGGGCTGCCACGGCCCGGACGGCGACGGTCACCAAGGCGGCGCCGAACGCCTCGGGCGCCGGCGCCGGTCGGGTGCCGGCGAAGCAGGCCGTCGCGAAGAAGGCGGACGCCAAGAAGGTCGTGGCGGCGGCACGCAAGGCGCCCGCGAAGACGGCTCCGGCCACCAAGACCACCGCGAAGCAGGCGCCCGCTAAGAAGACCACCGCGAAGAAGACCACCGCGAAGAAGGCGCCCGCGAAGAAGGCGCCCGCGAAGAAGGCGCCCGCGAACAAGACCACCGCCAAGAAGGCGCCCGCCAAGAAGGCCACCGCCAGGAAGACCACCACGGCGGCGAAGAAGGCTGCCGTGCGGAAGCCGGCGGCGAAGAAGACCACGGCGGCGGCGAAGAAGACCACGGCGGCGGCGAAGAAGACCACGGCGGCGGCGAAGAAGACCACGGCGGCGGCCAAGAAGACGACCGCGGCGAAGAAGACCACGGCGGCCAAGAAGACGACGCCTGCCAAGAAGACCACCGCGGCCAAGAAGACCACGGCGGCGAAGAAGGCCCCGGCGAAGAAGACCACCGCCGCGAAGGCCACCACGACCCGTCCGACCGGAGGCGCCCGCAAGGCGGCGGCGAAGAAGGCCCCGGCGAGGAAGGCCACCGCCGTCTCCTCGACCACCATGCGCAAGGCGGCGGCCAGGAAGGCGACCTCCGCGGCGTCGTCCGTGGGCCCCGTCGAGGCCAGGACGAGCTCCTCGACCGGCACCCACAAACGGGTCACCGCCGCCCGGAAACCCGCCGGCACGAGGGTCGTCGCCGGTCGTTCCACGATCAAGCCGGCGAGCGCCCGCAAGGCGGCCGGCTGACGCCTGGGGCCCGCCGCTGACCGGCCCTCCGCCGCGCCGGTGAGCGGATCACCCGCCGCGCTGTCAGGATTGACCCGTGGTGATCCGACGCGTACTGGCGCCCCGCATCGACTTCGGTGCGCTGCGCTGCGAGCTGGGACTGCCCGAGGGCTTCCCGGCTGCGGCGCAGCGCGAGGCGGACGAGGCGGCCGCCGCGCCGCTGCCGGCCGCCGCCGACCGCACCGACATCCCGTTCGTCACGGTCGACCCGGCGACCTCGCGCGACCTCGACCAGGCGATGCACCTCAGCCGCCGTCCCGGTGGCGGCTTCCGGGTCCGGTACGCGATCGCCGACGTCGCCACGCACGTACGCCCCGGCGGCTCGCTGGAGGAGGAGACCTGGCGCCGCGGCCAGACCGTCTACCTGCCCGACGGCAACGTGCCGCTGCACCCGCACACGCTCAGCGAGGGCGCGGCCAGCCTGCTGCCCGACGCCGACCGGGCGGCGGTGCTCTGGACCATCGACCTCGACGCCGACGGCGACACGGTGGCCGTCGTGCTGGAACGCGCCCGGGTGCGCAGCCGGGCCAAGCTGGACTACGTCGGCGTGCAACTCGACGCCGACGCCGGCCGGCTGCCCGAGCCGATCGCCCTGCTGCCCGAGATCGGTGCGCTGCTCACCGCCCGGGGGCTGCGCCGGGGCGCGATCAACCTGCCGCTGCCCGAACAGGACGTCGAACCGGACGGCGACGGCTGGCGGCTGGTGCTGCGCGGGCCGGGCCCGATGGAGGACCACAACGCCCAGATCTCGCTGCTGACCGGGATGGCCGCCGCCGACATCATGCTCGCCGGCCGGATCGGCCTGCTCCGGACGATGCCGCCGGCGAAGCCGGAGGCGGTCGCCCGGCTGCGCCTCGCCGCCGCCCCGCTGCGGGTGGACTGGCCGGTGGACCGCAGCGTCGGCGAGGTGCTCGCCGGGCTGGACGCCTCCCGGCCCCGGGCGGCGGCCTTCATCGACCAGGCGGCCGAGCTGATGCGCGGCGCGGCGTACACGGCCTTCGACGGGGAGCTGCCGGAGCAGCCGGAGCACGGCGGGGTGGCCGCCGCGTACGCGCACGTCACCGCACCGTTGCGCCGACTGGCCGACCGGTACGCGACCGAGGCCTGCCTGGCTTTGCACGAGGGCCGGGAGGTACCCGACTGGGCGCGCGCCGCGCTGCCGAAGCTGCCGGAGGTGATGGCGACGACCGACCGGACGGCGTCGGCGGCCACCCGGGGCGCGATCGAGCTGGCCGAGGCGGTGCTGCTGGAGCACCGGGTGGGGGAGACCTTCTCCGCGGCTGTGCTGGACGTGGACGGGCCGCCGAACGGCAACTCGAAGCCCGGCCGGGAGCCCGGCGGGACGGTGGCCCTGGACGAGCCGCCGGTCCGCGCCCGCTGCACCGGCGACCTCCCGCTCGGCGAGCGGGTCCAGGTCCGCCTGACCACCGCCGACCCGACCCAGCGCAAGGTCCTCTTCGAGCGCGCCTGACCGCCCGCCGCGTCGGGTCAGCGGGAATTGTCACATCGGCTCGCACTGCTGCCCGGTGGGGCGGTTTGCGAGGATGACCGCATGGCTTACGACGCGACCACGCTGCCCGACGTCTCCGGGCTGACCGTCGGCATCATCGGTGGCACGGGCGACCAGGGGCGGGGGCTCGCCTACCGGTTCGCCCGGGCCGGACAGCGGGTGCTGATCGGTTCCCGTTCCGCCGAGCGCGCGGCGCAGTCCGCCGCCGAGATCGCCGCCCTGCCCGGCGTCCCGGCGGGCACGGAGGTGTCGGGCGCCGACAACGACGAGGTCGCCCGCCGCAGCGACGTGGTGATCATCGCGGTCCCGTGGGACGGGCACGCCGCCACCGTGGCCGCGCTGGCCGAGCCGCTCGCCGGCAAGATCGTGGTGGACTGCGTCAACCCGCTCGGCTTCGACAAGCAGGGCCCGTACGCCCTCCGGGTCGACGAGGGCAGCGCCGTCCAGCAGGCCGCCCGGCTGCTGCCGGACTCCCGGGTCTGCGCGGCGTTCAACCACGTCAGCGCGCCGCTGCTGGCCGACCCGCAGATCGACCGGATCGACCTCGACGTGCTGATCTGCACCGAGGACCGGGAGCTGGTCGGCGTGCTGGCCGCGCTCGCCGCCCGGATCCCCGGCATGCGCGGCATCTACGCCGGACGGCTGCGCAACGCCCACCAGATCGAGGCGTTCACGGCGAACCTGATCGCCATCAACAAGCGCTACAAGGCGCACGCCGGCCTCCGGGTCACCGACCTCTGACCGACCTCGCGCGCACGGAAGCGCACTGTCACACCACCGGTGCACCATCGGCGGATGGAATGGCAACTGGTGATCGACTGTCGGGAGCCGTCGCGGCTCGTCGGGTTCTGGGCGGAGGCGCTGCGATACCGTCCGCAGCCGTCGCCGGAGGGGTACGCGACGTGGCGTGACTGGTACCTGTCGGTGGGCGTCCCGGCCGACGAACTCGGCGAGGGTGACTGTGTGGACCGGTTGGAGGATCCGGTCGGGGCCGGGCCCCGGATCTGGTTCCAGCCGGTCCCGGAGCCGAAGTCGGTCAAGAACCGGCTGCACATCGACCTGAAGGTCGGTGGCGGGCGGGCCGTGCCGCTGCCGGAGCGGCGGGCGCGGATCGACGCCGAGGTGGCCCGGCTGGTGAAGCTCGGGGCGCGGGTGCTGGGGGCGATGGACGACCCGGAGAACAACTACTACTCGGTCCAGCTCGCCGACCCCGAGGACAACGAGTTCTGCGTGGGCTGACCGGAGACGGCCGGCGTGGTTGCGGGGCGGTGCGGCCGGTCGACCGCACCGCCCGTCGTGCTCAGAACGTGTGCTCGGCGGCCGGGAACTCGCCGCCGCGCACCTCCTCGGCGAAGCGGCGGGTCGCGTCGGTCAGCGCGCCGGCCAGGTCGGCGTAGCGCTTGACGAAGCGCGGCGCCTTGCCGGTACGCAGGCCGGCCATGTCCTGCCAGACCAGCACCTGCGCGTCGGTGTCCGGCCCGGCGCCGATGCCGACGGTGGGGATCCGGAGCTCGGCGGTGATCCGCTTGGCCACCTCACCGGGCACCATCTCCAGCACCACCGCGAACGCGCCGGCCTCGGCCACCGCCCGGGCGTCGGCGATAACCTCGTCGGCCGTGTCGCCACGTCCCTGCACCCGGTAGCCGCCCAGGGTGTGCTCGCTCTGCGGGGTGAAGCCGATGTGCGCCATCACCGGGATGCCGGCGCCGACGATCGCCGCGATCTGGTCGGCGCAGCGTCGCCCGCCCTCCAGCTTCACGGCGTGGCAGCCGCCCTCCTTCATGAACCGCACCGCCGTGCGCAGCGCCTGCGCCGGCCCCTCCTCGTACGAGCCGAAGGGCAGGTCGCCGACGACCAGCGAGTGCCGGGTCGCCCGGACCACCGCGCGGACCAGCGGCAGCAGCTCCTCGGCGGTCACCGGCAGGGTCGTCTCGTAGCCGAAGACGTTGTTCGCCGCCGAGTCGCCGACCAGCAGCACCGGGATGCCCGCCTGGTCGAAGATCGAGGCGGTGTACTGGTCGTACGAGGTGAGCATCGCCCAGCGCTCACCGCGCTCCTTGGCGGCGATCAGGTCACGGGTACGGACCCGTCGGGTGGCCGGCCCGCCGTACAGGGCGGTCACCTCGGTCGGGGTGGACTCCAGCATGACTCTCTCCTTCCTCGAGGCCGCCTCCGCGGTCCCCGGGTTCCGCCGCGATCGTCGCACCGGACGACCGGCCCACGGCAGGGCGGAGTGGAGGATTTCACTCCCTGGCCGACGGGCCCGGGGTCGGGTCAGCCGTGCTCGCGCCAGCGGTTGGTGATGGGCAGCCGGCGGTCCCGCCCGAACGCCTTGTGCGAGATCTTCGTGCCCGGCGCGGACTGCCGACGCTTGTACTCGGCGGTATCCACCATCCGCAGCACCTTGTCCACTATCTCCGGGTCGTGGCCCGACGCGATCAGCCCGTCCCGGCCCAGGTCGCCGTCGACGTATCCGATCAGGATCGGGTCGAGGACGTCGTAGTCCGGCAGGGTGTCGCTGTCGAGCTGGCCCGGACTCAGCTCGGCCGACGGCGCCTTGCCGATCGAGCTCTCCGGGATCGGCGACGTCTCGCCCCGGTGCTCCGCGTCCGCGTTGCGCCACTTCGCCAGCCGCCAGATCAGCGTCTTCCAGACGTCCTTCACGGGGTTGTAGCCGCCGACGGAGTCGCCGTAGAGGGTGGAGTAGCCCACTGCCAGCTCGCTCTTGTTGCCGGTGGTGAGGACCAGGGGGCCCTCCTGGTTCGACAGCGCCATCAGGACCACACCGCGGACCCGGGCCTGGAGGTTCTCCACGGCCACCCCGGCGAGCGACATGTTGGCCAGGTAGGCGTCCACCATGGGCTGGATCGGTTGGATCCGGTAGTCCAGGCCGGTCCGCTTGGCCAGGTCCTCGGCGTCGGCCCGGGAGTGCTCCGAGGAGTGCTGGCTGGGCAGCGATACCCCGACCACCCGGTCGGGGCCGAGCGCGTCCACCGCGATGGCCGCCGACACCGCGGAGTCGATGCCGCCGGAGAGGCCGAGCACCACCGACGGGAACCGGTTCTTGTTGACGTAGTCGCGCAGGCCCAGCACCAGCGCCTGCCACACCTCGGCCTCGTCGGCGACCGGCTCGATGATCCCGCCCACCGCGACGTCGCCGGTGGGAGCCGGCAGGATGTCGCTGACCTTGGTCCGGACCACCCGCATCCCGTCGGCCAGCTCCTCGTCGCCGTCGACCGGCTCCTTCGCCGGGGGCAGGTCGACATCGTGCACCAGCAGGTGCTCGACGAACTGCGGCGCCCGGGCCAGCAGCGTGCCCTCCGCGTTGACGATCATGGAGTCGCCGTCGAAGACCAGCTCGTCCTGGCCGCCGACCATGTTCACGTACGCGACGGTGGCGCCGGCCTCGCCGGCCCGGCGGCGGACCAACGGCAGCCGGATGTCGTCCTTGTTCAGCTCGTACGGCGAGCCGTTGATGTTGAGCACCAGCCCCACGCCGGCCTGCCGGGCCACCGCGAACGGGCCACCGGCCTGCCAGAGGTCCTCGCAGATGGTCAGGGCGACGTCCACCCCGCCGATGCGCACCACGGTCAGGGTGTTGCCGGAGACGAAGTACCGGTCCTCGTCGAAGACGCCGTAGTTGGGCAGGTGGTGCTTGAAGTAGGTGGCCACGATCGCGCCCCGGTGCAGCAGCGCGGCGGCGTTGCGGGCGCCCTTGCCTGGCTGGGCGTCGCCGCTGACCTGCGGCGGGCCGTCCGCGTCCAGGTAGCCGACCAGGACCGGCAGCTCGCCGAGCCCGTCGGCGGCCAGATCCGCGGCGAGCCGGTGGAGCGCGGCCTTCGAGGCGGCGACGAAGGAGCGGCGGAAGACCAGGTCCTCGACCGGGTAGCCGGTCAACATCATCTCGGGGAAGAGCACGAGCTGGGCGCCGGCGTCGGCGGCCTTGCGGGTCCAGCTGCGGACCACGTCGGCGTTTCCGGCGATGTCCCCGACGGTCGGGTTGACCTGGCACAGGGCGAGACGCAGGGTGGGCATGTCCCCATCTTGCCCCAGCAGCGCGGACCCTTCACGGCAGGACGCGGGAGACGCCGGCCACCTCCGGCCGGCCCGGGCGGACGCCCCGGGCCTGGGCGGCGGGACAGGGCGGGACGTGCGCCGGATGGTCGCGTAACGTCTGCGTAACGAGGCCGGTGGAGACTGGGCGGTCAGGCCGGACCGGCCCGAACCGATTGCCGGAGATCAGTGTCGCGAGGGGTGGAAGTGGACCGTCAGCAGGAGTTCGTCCTCCGTACGCTGGAAGAGCGGGACATCCGGTTCGTCCGGCTGTGGTTCACCGACGTGCTCGGGACGCTGAAGAGCGTGTCGGTGGCCCCCGCGGAGCTGGAGGCGGCCTTCGAGGAGGGCATCGGCTTCGACGGTTCGGCGATCGAGGGCTTCGCCCGGGTCTTCGAATCCGACATGGTGGCCATGCCCGACCCGACCACCTTTCAGGTCTTTCCCTTCGAGGGCGGGGTCAGCGGCGAGAGCGCCCGGATGTTCTGCGACATCCTGCTGCCCGACGGCGGGCCCTCCTGGGCCGACCCGCGGCACGTGCTGCGCCGGATGCTCTCCCGGGCGGCCGAGAAGGGCTTCACCTTCTACACCCACCCCGAGATCGAGTTCTTTCTGCTCGAGAACGGCGCGCAGGACGGCTCCGTGCCCACCCCGGTGGACACCGGGGGCTACTTCGAGCACACCACCCACGCCGTCGCCCGGGACTTCCGCCGGCAGGCCGTGCTGGCGCTGGAGCGGATCGGCATCTCGGTGGAGTTCAGCCACCACGAGGTGGCCCCCGGCCAGCAGGAGATCGACCTGCGGTACGCCGACGCGCTGACCACCGCCGACAACATCATGACCTTCCGGCACGTGGTCAAGGAGGTGGCGCTCTCCACCGGGGTGCAGGCCAGCTTCATGCCGAAGCCCTTCACCGACCAGCCCGGCAGCGGCATGCACACCCACCTGTCGCTGTTCGAGGGGGAGCGCAACGCGTTCCACGACGCGGGCGACCCGATGAAGCTGTCCAAGGTGGCGAAGTCGTTCATCGCCGGGCTGCTCATGCACGCGCGGGAGTACACGGCGGTCACCAACCAGTGGGTCAACTCCTACAAGCGGCTCTTCCCGCTGGCGCTGCCGGACCGGATCACCGAGAGCCCGGCGTACGTCTGCTGGGGTCACCTGAACCGCTCCGCGCTGGTCCGCGTGCCCGCGTACGGCAAGCCGAACTCGGCCCGGGTGGAGGTCCGCTCGCTGGACTCGGCGACCAACCCCTACCTGGCCTTCGCGGTACTGCTCGGCGCCGGGCTCAAGGGCATCGAGGAGGGCTACGAGCTGCCCCCGGGCGCCGAGGACGACGTCTGGTCGCTGAGCAGCGCCGAGCGGCGCGCGATGGGCTACGAGGCGCTGCCGGAGAACCTGGCCGAGGCGATCGACGTGATGGCCGGCTCGGAGCTGATCGCCGAGGTGCTCGGCGAGCACGTCTTCGACTTCTTCCTGCGCAACAAGCGGGCCGAGTGGGAGCAGTACCGGCGCGAGGTCACCCCGTACGAGCGGCAGCGCTACCTGTCGCTGTAGCCCAGGGCCTTGTCGTACCCCGGGCTTAGCTTGGGGGGATGAACCGGACGGACCGTCTCTACGCCCTCGTGGAGGAGCTGCGGGCGGTGTCGCCGCGCCCGCGCAGCGCCCGCTGGCTGGCCCGGCGCTTCGAGGTCAGCGCCCGGACCATCGAGCGCGACATCGGCGCGTTGCAGGCCTCCGGGGTGCCGATCTGGGCCGAGCCCGGCCGCACCGGCGGCTACGTGGTGGACCGCGCGCACACGCTGCCGCCGGTCAACCTGACCGCCGGCGAGGCGGTGGCGATGGCCGTGGCCCTGCACCGGCTCGGCGGCACGCCGTTCGCGTCGGCCGCCGGCGCCGCGCTGCGCAAGCTGGTCGCGGTCATGCCGGCCGCCGACGTGGCCGAGGCGCACCGGCTGGCCGGCCGGGTGCACCTCATCGGCGACGGGCCGGCCACGCCCGTCCCGGCCGTCGTCGCCGACGCGGTCACCGCGCGGCGGGTGCTCCGCCTGACCTACGCCGATCGCTCCGGCGTGGCCTCGACCCGCGACGTGGAGCCGCTCGGCTATCTCGGCAACCCCCGGCACTGGTACCTGCTGGCCTGGTGCCGGCTCCGCGACGAGCTGCGCTGCTTCCGCACCGACCGCATCGTGTCGGTCCACCCCCTGTCCGAGCGGGTGGACCGGGAGCTGCGCCCCGGTGACCTGGACATCCCCCACGAGCGGGTCCGCCCGCTCAGCCTGGTCTGAAGACCGGAAACACCGACAGGACGCTGTCGCGGACGGGGGCGAGGCTGCCTCCTGACGACGCCGGCCGAGCGGCCGGCACGACGACAGGAGGCAGCATGTCCAGCACGCCCATCACCTGGTTCGAGATCGGCTCCGACCGGCCCGACGAGGCCGAGAAGTTCTACGCCGAGCTCTTCGGTTGGACGTTCGAGGAGCAGGGCGGGCCGGGTGCGTCCTACCGGCAGACGACGGCCGGCGGGGAGCAGGGGATCGGGGGTGCGATCCGGGCCACCGGCGGCCAGTCGCCGAACTACGCGATCTTCTACGCCGAGGTGGCCGACGTGGCGGAGACCTGCCGGCGGGCCGAGGCGTCCGGCGGCAAGGTGCTGGTGCCGGTGCGGACGACGCCGACCGGGCTCACCTTCGCCCACCTGCTCGACCCCTCCGGCAACCACCTCGGCGTCTTCACACCGCCCGCCACGGCATGACCCGCGCTCGGGGCGGCCGGGTCCGCCCCCGGCAGTGCCTCCGGGTCCGCCCCCGGCAGTGCCTCCGGGTCCGCCCCGGCAGTGCTGCCGGGGCGGACCCGGAGCCGGCCCCGCACGGACACCGGGGCCGAGCGCCGGCCGAGGGGGGTGGCCCCGCCGCGGAGACGGTCCGGCCGGGAGGGAGGAAGCGGCCGGTGCGGAGACGGCGGGGCCACGGGTCAGTTGCCGGTCGTACCCGCCGGGCCGTGGTGGCCCCGGCCGCCCGGGCCGGGGAAGACGCCGGCCTCGGCGGCCTTGGTGATCGCGTCGGCCTGCTCCTGAGTGAGCTTGCCGTCCTTCACCGCCTGGTCCAGCCGCTCCTTCAGCATCGCCTGCCGGTCCCCGGCGGACGGGCGCTCCGGCCGGTCGGCCTTGCGCTGCTCGCGCAGCTTCTCCAGTGCGGCGGTGACCTTGTCGGTGGGGACGCCCAGCTCCTTGGCGAGCGCCGCGGCGAAGTCGGCCTGCCGGTCGGCCCGCTGCTGCTGCCGGTCGGTGCCCTGACCGGCTTCGGTGCTGGCGCTGGGGGCCGGGGTGGCGTTGTCGTCCTCGGCGAACGCCACCGTGGGGGCGGCGATCCCCACGCCGAGGACCCCGGCGGCGGCCAGGCCGGCCAGCAGGTGCTTCTTCGACATCGTGCGGGACATCAGTCCTCCAGTTGATCGGTGGTGGTGCGACCTCACCGACAGTGACCAACGGAGCTGGAGGCAACCCGTGGTGACCCTGTGGACAGGCTGAAAATCAGCGGACGGCGGGGGAGACGGTCAGGGTGCCCGCGTCCGCGTCCAGGACGGCGCGGGTGCCGACGGGGACGGTGAGCTGGCCGACGCCGTGGCCGATCGGGAGACCGCCGAGGACCGGTACGCCGAGATCGCCGAGGCGTTCGGTGAGCACGTCGGCCACCGTCGTGTCCCAGCCGTCGGCGCAGTCGGTGAACTGGCCCACCGCCACCCCGGCCACCCCGTCCAGCGCTCCGCAGCGGCGCAGGTGGGTGAGCATCCGGTCGATCTTGTACGGCGGCTCCTGCACCTCCTCGACCAGCAGCACCGCCCCGGTCAGGTCCGGCATGTCCGGGGTGCCGATCGACGCGGTGATCAGGCACAGGTTGCCGCCGAGCAGCGGGCCGACGGCCCGGCCGGGCACGCGTACGCCGAAGGTGTCCTCCTCGGCCACGGCGGCCACCGTCACCGGCTCGGTGGTCATCAGCGCGGCGTGCAGCGACTCCGCCGAGGGGGGCGGCGTGCGGTCGTCCAGCCACGCCGCGCCGGGGCCGTGCACGCTGGCCAGCCGGGCGCCCCGCCAGAGCGCGAACTGCAGGGCCGTGATGTCGGAGAAGCCGGCCACCACCTTCGGGTCCCGGCGGACCGCCGCCATGTCGATCAGGTCCACCACCCGCTGCGCGCCGTAGCCGCCCCGGGTGCACAGCACCCCGCGCACCGCCGGGTCGGCGAAGGCGGTGTTCAGGTCCGCCGCCCGCAGTTCGTCGCCGCCGGCCAGGTAGCCCTGCCGGGCGTACGCGTTCGGCGCCAGCACCGGGCGCAGCCCCCAGCCGGTCAGCAGCTCCATGCCCCGGGCCACCCGCTCCGGCCGGGTCGGCCCGGACGGGGACACCAGCATCACCCTGTCGCCGGGACGCAGAACCGGTGGGCGCAGGCAGTCGTCGGTGAGCACAGCGGGAGCCTAGTGCGCGCCGGGCTGAGCCGTTCCGGGCGTTCGCCGCCGCACCCGCTAGCCTCGACACCGTGGCGACCGCGCTGGTGATCGAGAACGACCCGACCGACGACCTCCGCCGACTGGGGGAGTGGCTGACCGAGGGGGGCCTCCAACTGCGGGTGCTCCGCCCGCACGCGGGCGAGGAACTCCCCGCCGACCTCGAGGGGTATGCCGCCCTGGTGGTGCTCGGCGGCGAGCAGCAGGCGTACCCGCTGCCCGACGGCACCCCCGGCGCGCCCTGGTTCCCGGCGCTCGAGGGGCTGCTGCGCAAGGCGGTGCGGTACCGGGTTCCGACCCTCGGCGTCTGCCTCGGCGGCCAACTGCTGGCCACCGCGCACGCCGGCCTGGTCGAGCGGAGCCCGTCGGGCCCGGAGGTCGGCCCGGGCGTGGTCGGCAAGCGGGACGCCGCGGACGCCGACCCCCTCTTCCGGTACGTGCCGCTGATCCCGGACGTGCTCCAGTGGCACTCCGACGAGATCATCGAGCTGCCTCGGGGCGCGACGCTGCTCGCCGCCTCCACCCGCTACCCGCACCAGGCGTTCCGCCTCGGCGACCGGGCCTGGGGGCTGCAGTTCCACATCGAGTGCGACACCGCGATGATCGCCGACTGGGCCCGCGACTCGGAGCTGCTGGCCGAGCTGGGGTACGACGAGGAACTGGTGGTGGCCGCCTGCGACCGGGTGATGGCCGACGTCGAGGAGGTCTGGCAGCCGTTCGCCATCCGGTTCGCGGCCCTCGCCCTCGGCGAGCTGGACGACGACGCCCCCCGCCGCAGTCTGCCGCTGCTCGGGCACTGAGATGATCCGACCGGCCAGGGGGCGCCTCGCCCGGTACGGCTTCGCAGAGGGCGACGGCAGGGCGCGTGCGGCTGACCTGCTCGGCCCGGACGGGCTCGGGCTGTGGCGGCCGGACACCCAGGAGCCCGCGGGCGAGCGGGCCGTCGAGCTGCTGGCCGCCCTCTCCCGGGCCGCCGACCCGGACCTGGCGCTGCGCCAGCTGCACCGGCTCGTCGAGGCGGAACGCCGCGCCGCGGGGGCCGGGCGGTCGGTCGCGGCCAACGGCGCCGGACCGACCGGGGAGACGACGAGGTCGCCGCTGCTCGACGCGCTGCACGACGACCCGGGGCTGCGCCGCCGGCTGATCGCGGTGCTCGGGGCGTCGTCGGCGCTCGGCGACCACCTGGTGGCCAATCCCCATCAGTGGTCGGTGCTGGCCACCGCCCCGGACGGGCTCGCCCCGACCGCCGAGGGCCGGCTCGACCTGGCCGCCGCGGCCCGGTTCACCCCGTCCACCCAGCCGGTGGCGGTGCTGCGGCAGGCGTACCGGCTGGCGTTGCTGCGGATCGCGGCGGCCGACCTGACCGGCGGGCGCGGCCTGGAGCAGACCATGGCGGCGCTCTCCGCGCTGGCCGACGCCACCCTCGCGGCCGCGTACGAGATCGCCGTCGGCGAGCTGCCGGAGGGGACGCCGCGCCCCCGGCTGGCCGTGGTGGCGATGGGCAAGTGCGGCGGGGACGAGCTGAACTACGTCTCCGACGTGGACGTCATCTTCGTCGCCGCGGAGGACGACGATCTCGCCGCGGCGACCCTGGTCGCCACCCGGCTGATCCACGTCTGCGGGCTGGTGGCCTGGCCGGTGGACGCCGCGTTGCGGCCGGAGGGCAGCCGGGGGCCGCTGGTGCGTACCCTCGCCAGCCACCTGGCCTACTACCGCCGCTGGGCCCGCACCTGGGAGTTCCAGGCGCTGCTCAAGGCCCGGCCGGCGGCCGGCGACCTGGGTCTGGCGCGGGAGTGGATCGACCAGCTGGCGCCGCTGGTCTGGTCGGCCGCCGAGCGCCCGGAGGCGGTCGAGGACGTCCGGTCGATGCGCCGGAGGATCATCGAGAACGTCCCGCCGAAGGAGCTGGAGCGGGAGATCAAGCGAGGTCCGGGCGGGCTGCGCGACATCGAGTTCGCCGTCCAGTTGCTCCAGCTGGTGCACGGCCGGGGCGACGAGTCGCTGCGGGTGCCGGGGACGATCCCGGCGCTGCGCGCCCTGGTCGCCGGTGGCTACGTCGGCCGGGCCGACGGCGAGGCGCTGCTGCGCGGCTACCGCTTCCTGCGCGGCGTGGAGCACCGCCTCCAGCTCCAGGGCCTGCGCCGTACCCACACCGTGCCGACCGAGCCGGCCGCCCTGCGCTGGCTGGCCGCCGCGCTGGGCTACACGGCCACCCCGGGCCGCAGCGCCGTCGAGGAGTTCCGCGCCGAGTGGGTCACCCATGCCACCGAGGTACGCCGGCTGCACGCCAAGCTGCTCTACCGGCCGCTGCTGGAGTCGGTGGCCCGGGTTCCCGCCGACGGGCTCCGGCTGACCCCGGAGGCGGCCCGGCACCGGCTGGAGATCCTCGGCTTCGCCGACCCGGTCGGGGCGCTGCGGCACATCCAGGCCCTCACCGGCGGGGTGAGTCGGACCGCCGCGATCCAGCGCACCCTGCTCCCGGTGCTGCTCAGCGAGTTCGCCGACGCGCCGGAGCCGGACCGGGGGTTGCTCAACTACCGGCAGGTCTCCGACAAGCTCGGCAGCTCCCCCTGGTATCTGCGGCTGCTGCGCGACGAGGGCCCGGTGGCCGGCCGGCTGGCCCGGGTGCTGTCCTCCTCCCGGTACGCGGCCGACCTGCTGGGCCGGGAACCGGAGGCACTGCGGATGCTCGCCGAGGACACCGAGCTGACCCCCCGCCCCCGCGAGGTGTTGTGCGAGGGCTTCACCGCCGCGGCGGCCCGGCACGCCGACCCGGAGCAGGCCACCCGGGCGGTCCGCGCGCTGCGCCGCCGGGAACTGGTCCGGCTGGCCTGCGCCGACGTGCTCAGCCGGGCCGGCGCGCTCACCCCGCTCGCCCCGCTCACACCCCGCCCCACCGACCCCGGCGCTCGCGCCGCGCGGGTGCCCACGCTCGGCGACATCAACGTGGTCGGCAGCGCCCTGTCCGACGTCACCGACGCCACCCTGGCCGCCGCGCTGCGGACCGCCCGGGCCACCCAGCCGGAGCTGCCCGGGCTGCGGTTCGCGGTGATCGGCATGGGCCGGCTCGGCGGGTACGAGTCGAACTACCTCTCCGACGCCGACGTGCTCTTCGTCTACGACCCGCCTGCGGGGGCGAACGAGAGC
This sequence comes from Micromonospora sp. GCM10011541, assembly GCF_042650725.1. Classification (NCBI taxonomy): domain Bacteria; kingdom Bacillati; phylum Actinomycetota; class Actinomycetes; order Micromonosporales; family Micromonosporaceae; genus Micromonospora; species Micromonospora sp. GCM10011541. Next base: position 349,615 of record NZ_JBHSBP010000010.1, on the reverse strand, counting down.
GCGGCCAGCGGGGCCGCGCAGGCGATCGCCGAGGAGCTGCGTCGGCTGCTCGGCGTACCCGCCCCGGACCCGCCCCTCGGGGTGGACGCCGACCTGCGTCCGGAGGGACGGCAGGGCCCGCTGGTCCGCAGCCTCGCCGCGTACGCCCAGTACTACGCGCGCTGGTCGAAGGTGTGGGAGGCGCAGGCGCTGCTGCGCGCCCGGTTCGTCTGCGGCGACGCCGACCTCAGCGCCGAGTTCGAGGCGATGGTCGACCCGGTGCGCTACCCGCCCGACGGGCTGACCCGTGAGCAGGTGGTGGAGATCCGCCGGATCAAGGCGCGGGTGGAGAACGAGCGGCTGCCCCGCGGCGCCGACCCGGCCACCCACACCAAGCTGGGCCGGGGCGGTCTGGCCGACGTGGAGTGGGCGGTGCAGGTGCTCCAGCTCCGGCACGCGGGCCGGGTGCCGGCGCTGCGCGGCACGCGTACCCTCGACGCGCTCGCCGCCGCCCGGGACGCCGGCCTGGTCGACGCGGACGACGCCGCGGCGATGGCCGCCGGCTGGACTCTCGCGGCGCAGGTCCGCAACGCGCTCATGCTGGTCCGGGGCCGGGCCGGCGACCAGCTGCCCCGGCACGGGGTGGAGCTGGCCGGCGTCGTCCGGCTGCTCGGCCGGGACGACCCCGGCGAGTTCCTGGACGAGTACCTGCGCACCGGCCGTCGCTCCCGAGCGGCGATGGAGCGGGTCCTCGACACCCCCGCCTGACCGGCCCGCCACGGCTGGCCCGGTCTTCGGCCCGGCTCGGTCTTCGGCCCGGCCCGGTTCTTGGCCCGGCCCGGTTTTCGGCCTGGCTCGGTTTTCGGCCCGGCTCGGTCTTGGGCCCGGCTCGGTTTTTGGCCCGGCCCGCATTTCGGCCCGGCTCGGCCCGGCTCGGCCCGGCTCGGCTCGGCTCGGCTCGGCTCGGCTCGGCTCGGCTCGGCTCGGCCCGGCTCGGCTCGGCCAGGCTCGGCTCGGCTCGGCTCGGCCCGGCTCGGCCAGGCTCGGCCGGCTCTCCTGCCTGGCCTTTCGCCCGGGCGGCCGGGTGCCAGTCGCGGCACGGTCGGCCGCCGCCCGCCTGGGCGGGTACCCGCTGCTCGGTCACTATGAAGCTGATGACGTAAACGATTCACCGCCCGGTGCCGCCCGCGCCGCCCGTGGGCCCGCGTCCCCTGGGTCCGCGCCTCGCCTTCGGTCCCCCCCCCCCCCCCCCCC